>NZ_NGVM01000049.1:0-2677 GCF_002238115.1 Streptococcus sp. KR
CAATACCGATAATTCCACCGATATTCCCAATTTTGTTAATAAAATCTACAACTGCTTCCATTATTTTTTTCTCACTTTCTTTTATAAAAAAGGTACTAAGAAAGATTCCTAGTACCTACTTTGTTTATTTAATACTATATTTCATCCTCTGGATGAAAGGTTAGAGAGAGGGCTGTAATTACAGCCAAGACAACGATAATAGTCGTTTCCCACCAGTGATAGATTGGAACACCTTCAGGCAATACCCAGTTAGTATACCAGGTTTCTATTTCGGATGGAATAGTACCTTCTTTTGTCAAAAATGCCCAATAGCATACTACTAAAAATGAAACTACAATCTTAAACACAAACCAACCAATTGCTGTTGCAATCAAGCTCTTAATCAGATTAAAGATAAAGAGAAGAAACATGAGTGGAGTCGCAACCATCAAAACGGCAGCTCTCGCAATCACACTCGGTAGGTTCTTTACTACTGACCAGATGGCTTTTCCTAGCCAATGCAGGCCTTTTTTCCACTTCTTCTCTTCTTCAGGTTTGGTTACTTCTGATTTTGTTTTAGTTGGGGTATAGTATCTGTATCCACTTCTAGTCACATGTGCATCCATTTTCG
The DNA here is from genome assembly GCF_002238115.1 of Streptococcus sp. KR. Classification (GTDB taxonomy): domain Bacteria; phylum Bacillota; class Bacilli; order Lactobacillales; family Streptococcaceae; genus Streptococcus. The sequence goes on from NZ_NGVM01000049.1 coordinate 611, forward strand.
TGTCCTTTCTCATCTCTCTTCCCCCTCTTTTTTATGGCTTCATTATACCATAGATGAGGGGGAATTTCTAGATGTTCTATTTTTTATACTTACGAAGACCTGCAAGACTCAATAATCCCAAAATCATTCCCACAACTGGAAGCATGCTTGCTGCTGATCCTGTGTTTGGAAGTGATGGTTGAGGATTTGGTTTTCCTGGTTTTTCAGGTTTTGGAGGTTCTGGCGTTGTTGTTGTCACTTTAGCCGTCATCTCTTGTAAATTTACTGTATTGATAAAGGTATTTTCAACCTTCCCCGCTGCGATGCGTTCGACTTCTAGATAGAAGTCTGCATCGAACGTGCCTTTTACACCTAAAGAATTTAGGAAATCCTGGTTGATAACATAAGACCACTTGCCTGCTTTTTCATCCCATTTGACGGCCACAATCTTCTTGAGGAAGTCAGGATTTGTATCCTGGTTCACTTCAAACAAGAAAGCATAAGCTGTACCCTTGGCGATCTTGTCTCCAGCCTTGACTACTTTACCATCCTTCAGGATGACATCATAAGTCAAGATAAGGTCTTTCTCAGCTGTGTACTCTGTCCCCTTGAAAATCCCTGACCACTTACCTGTGAATCGATCATGAACCACATCCAACTGGTCACTACCGTCATATTGGAAGAGGCTATCGTGTTTGGTTGGAACGGTTACGCCATCGAGTAGATAGCGGATGTATTGGCCAATCTGTACTTCTTGGCCATCCAAAACTTTTTTATTATCCTTTTGATCCAGGGCATGTTTCTCTGGATTCACATCAGGAACTGAGACAGTGACAAGATTTGATTGATAGCCATTGCCAAAGTCGATTTGTTTAAGATCGTTTTTGACTTTCTCCCCTGCTTTAACCAGGAGCTTAGCTGGGAGATCAATCGTCACCTTTTTATTTTGCTTCACATAGTTGTAATAAAAACTCTTAGAATCCTTTGCTACCCAAAGGTAAAACTCACCTTTAGGATTCAAGTTCAATTCTTTCAGAATCTTATTGATTGCATCTGTACGCCCTTTGTCTGAAAGGACGTGATACATGTCAAACAAGTCTTTTACATCTTTACCTGCAGCAGTCATCTTGATCTTACTGTGGTCAACTGTGAAGGCTTTGTCTTGAACATTATCAAAGATTCCAAACTTCTTACCAATCGCTTGCGCTGAAGCAAGGGTTTTGGTGTAAGGGCTGTAGTCTGTCATCAAGCGGAAAGTCACGTTGCGATCAAATGTTGTCGCCCCATTGATATCCTTACCAGAGCGATCCAGAACAGCTTTGACTGGTTTTGGTGGCTTCGGTGTGTAGTTCGTAACAGTCTTTGAGAAAACCTCATAGTTATTCACTAGCACCTTATAAGTGTTATCATAGAAACCTTTGTCATAGATTGGCTTCCAGGTAATCACTGGGGCATCTAGGCGCTTCCCTTCATAGGTTGCAGTAAAGGTATACGTATTCTTTCCTGCATCATAGGCAACGCCCCATCCTGCTTTCTCTGCAGCTGCCTTTGTGACAGCCACATCAGGAACTGCTCCAGCTTCGAGTGGATCGATGATGGTAATCTTGTCCCCTTTTTTAAGGTTCGCATAGATATTGTCATGATTCAATGTGTAGAGCTGTGTAGCGTTTTTAGCAACTGTTTGACCATTTGTATTGGTCTTGTCTGTATCTGCTACAGATTTAGTTACAACTGGCTTATACTGCAATTTGTAGCCGTGATAGCTTGCAGATAATTTCTGATTTTTGGTTTCAGAAAGAGTTTTAAGCGCCAATGTTGGTTTTGTTGGATTTTTCGCATTGACCAGGTTAGCACTGATTGGATCAGTTTTGACAGGTTTCACGGTTGTTTTTGTGATAGCTGCAGTAGCTGGAACTTCAACAACTGGCGTTACAACCTTTGTATTCAAAGCGAACCAATAGGTTTGGCCATTTGGACTTTCTGGTCCATCCCATTGAATAAATTCGGTTGTGAAGGCTGTCCCTTCCTTAAAGACACCAAGTGCAGCGCCCTTGTATTGGTAAGGTGAGTCAGATGTATCCCAAAGAT
>NZ_NGVM01000050.1:0-2563 GCF_002238115.1 Streptococcus sp. KR
AATTACCTTCATTATACGCAATTAGTCCATATTTGTCAACAATTACATTCATTATTAATATCTAAATAAATCAGACCACCTATTTTAAATAAGCAGCAAACTATAAACTAGTAGGTTCCACACCAAATGTAAACCCATACTTCCCCATAAGTCAGATTTATAGCGCACCATCCCTAAAAACATCCCAAGTGAAACATATAAACACCAAGCTAGAATGGTTCCTGGATGATGTACTAAGGCAAATAAAACACTTGTCAACGCAATTCTGATATCTAATTTTCTAACCAAGTTCCATAAAATTTCTCGATACAGAAATTCTTCAACCATACTCGCATTGATTAAGAACAATAAAAATGAAAACCAAGGGACTTGATGTTGAAGGCCAATTAAGTTTGCTTGATTCGTGCTTCCTTGCGCATGGATTAAGCTAAAACATAGACTTATAATCAGTAGGCTAGCTAATCCAATACCAAGCCATTTCATCCTAGATTTCATACTGACCTTATGCGCTTTTTTACGTTGACCATATATCCATAAAAATGAAATGAGTGACGCACCATAGAGAATCTGTAGTATAGTTAACTCACCGATACAAAAAAATTTCAGTAAGTATAGAGATACCAATAAGACATTTACTTGTTGGAATATATAAACTGGAATTATTCTTTTCATAGTTACCTCCGAAATAAATCTTCATAATCTAAATCTAATACCTGCACAATCCTTTCTACCCATGGACTTTGAGGCATTCGTTGTTCCATCTTATAGTGGCGAATCTTTTGATACAAACGATTCAATTCACTTGGATAGTGAAACTCTCCCGCAAACATTTTTCTGGTTAACTCAATCCAGCTAATATTTCTTTCAGCCAAAATAATGGACAAGTTCTCCCAAAATCGTTCAGCCATATTGCTTCTCCTTTAGTTAGATAAATAATGTGTTTGTGCCATGTAAATCAATTGCTTCGTATCTCTTGGCAATAAAGCTCTAGCCTCCTCCAGATTCAGATTTGGATAAACTCGCTTATTTGAAACCGCAAGAGGAAGTCTGATGGTTAGTTCAGGATTTTTTAATATCATTTCGATGAAATCTGTTAATTTTAGGTTATCTCGATTCTTAAAACGTAATAAATTTGGAGATAAAAACTCGAAACAATCTGAAGAATAGCTCATCATCTCAATTAATTTGTCCTTTGTCATTTCAGAAACTGAATGACAAGATACCTCAATGCCATAGTTTTGGAAGAATTCTAAAAGAAGTTGATTTCTATGGTTATTTTTACTCAGATAGAGATCAATCATGGGAGACCTCCCAAATATTCGGTTCCATTTGATATTCTGAGACGATTAAGGAATCTAATAAATTGGAGAAGTTAATTGATTTCTTGTCTTCATCATAAGCTTTTACAGTTACTTGGGTTGTAAGTATTCCCTCTTTTCCCTCGGCTCGATAGCCTTGCCCATATAAAACAAAAACAAGATTATGATTATCATCTACAAAGGCATCAGCACCGTTCTTTATATCCTGACTTTCAAGGAATTCCATAATGTTTTGAAGATAGGATTCATAAAATAGTGGGTAATTGTGTTTTTTATGGTAATAATCTAAAAATTTCACTTCAAACTCACATGGATAATTGGGCATCAAAAATATTTGTTCATCCAACTGCATCATTTCTGCATCATGTAATTCTGTTTCTAATTCATCACAATATAGTATTGACTCTTTATTTAACGCTTTCATCTTTTTCCTCTATTTCTTTTAATTTCTTTGCGATTGCGGCAATCACAGGAACGGTTACACTATTACCAGCTTGTTTATAAAGCTGACTATTACTAGAGACTTTTCTAGCAGCTTCAAAAGCCCAATCAGGAAAACCCTGCAGTCTAAAACACTCTTTAGGAGTGATTCGTCGTATCCTCAAACGGTAAAATTGCCCATCAATTAAGACACCAGCTACATGATAAACTTGCTTATCTTCTCCTTCATAGCTAGCCACTACTACTCCCATTTGCCCACTAGTTGTTAACGTATTCGCTATACCTTTTCCAACTCTACCACGACGATACTGAGAACTTGGTCTTTCTAAATTGATTGAATCCCCAATCTCTGCTTGAGCATATCCTTTTTTCGTTGCCTCTCGGACTTTTAGAAATTTGATTGGTTCTGGAATCAGTATTTTGGGGATTTTATCTCCACCTTGCATCGTAGTCAGTGTTGGACATAAGCCCTCACTTCCATAGACGCGACCAGTTTCCTTAAAGCTAGTTGGTAAATCTCCAACAACGACAATACCATGGCGATCCTGAGTATTTAAAGTAAACATTGGCTCTTGATTATTCTTGAAACGTCTACCATTTTGTCTTTTTTCTAATCTGTCTGGTGTCATACAAGGAATCGCAACTTTAAATCCTTCTCCTTTTCCACGAACTAAGGTTGGTGCAAGACCTTCTGAATAATAGACTTTACCACTCATTCCACTTTTTGATGGATTCAAATTCCCTAATATTTTTAAAGTCTCAGAGTTAGTTGCTTGACCTTCTCGTCTGAAAGGAAATAGAAG
>NZ_NGVM01000051.1:0-2443 GCF_002238115.1 Streptococcus sp. KR
AGGAAAGAAAGGACCTGAACATGAAAAGAAAATCAAATACATTAAAGAAACAAAAAACTTCAATGACTAATAAAAAGGAAAAAGTTAAAGAGAAAAAAGAGGAAGTGTTACCCTCAACGGCTAATACTCTTTCCTATCAAGCCCTGTATCAAAATGGTCTGATGCAGGTGAAAGAAGATTATTTCTCACAAAGCTACTTACTTGGGGACGTCAATTACCAAACTGTTGGTTTAGAAGATAAGGGCGCAATCATTGAGAAGTATTCTGATTTGATTAACTCTTTAGATGACCAAACCAACTTCCAATTGACCATCTTTAATAAAAGATTGAATTTAGAAAAGTTTAGACAAAGTGTTTTGTATGAGGAAAAAGAAGATGGATATGATACCTATCGTAAAGAATTGAATCGGATGATGAATCAGAATTTAGACAGTGGTGAAAATAATTTTTCAGCTGTGAAACTGATTAGCTTTGGTAGAAAGGATTCTAATCCCAAACAAGCCTATCGTTCCTTGTCCCAAATAGGAGAATATTTCAAGAGTGGTTTCTCAGAAATTGATGCACGATTTGAATCCTTGGCTGGAGAAGAACGGGTGAACTTGTTGGCAGATATGCTTAGAGGAGAACACCATCTTCCTTTTTCTTACCGTGATTTAACGAGATCTGGTCAGACAACTCGTCACTTCATAGCGCCTAATCTCTTGGATTTTAAAAACAAGAATTACCTACAAATCAATGACCGCTTATTACAGATTGTCTATGTGAGAGACTACGGCATGGAATTAGGAGATCAGTTTATCCGAGACCTCATGCAAGGAGATTTGGAATTGATTGTGAGCCTCCATGCTCAAAGTTCGACTAAGGCGGATGCTATGAAGAAACTACGAACAAAGAAAACCTTGATGGAATCCCAAAAGATTGGGGAACAACAAAAACTTGCTCGTACAGGTATCTATTTGGAAAAAGTAGGCCATGTTTTAGAAAGCAATATCGATGAAGCTGAGGAACTCTTAAAAACCATGACAGAGACAGGAGATAAACTATTTCAAACAGTCTTTTTGATTGGTGTTTTTGGTCAGGATGAAGAAGAACTCAAACAAGCTCTAGATACTATCCAACAAGTGGCCGGCTCAAATGACCTAATGATTGATAAACTTCCATATATGCAAGAAGCAGCCTTTAATAGTTTGCTACCATTTGGTTGTGATTTTTTAGAGGGAGTATCACGGAGTTTATTAACATCCAATATAGCAGTGAACTCTCCTTGGACTTCAGTAGATTTACAAGACCGTAGTGGGAAATATTACGGTATCAATCAAATCTCAAGCAATATTATTACCATTGACCGCAGCTTATTAAATACACCGTCTGGTCTGATTTTAGGGACATCTGGAGCTGGGAAAGGGATGGCAACCAAGCATGAGATTATCACAACAAAAATCAAAGAATCTGGTGAGAATACAGAAATTATCATCGTGGATCCAGAAGCAGAGTACAGTGTTATTGGACGGGCTTTTGGTGGAGAAATGATTGATATTGCGCCTGATTCACAAACCTATCTCAATGTTCTTGACTTGTCTGAAGAAAATATGGATGAAGATCCTGTAAAGGTAAAATCAGAATTTCTTTTATCCTTTATTGGCAAGTTATTGGATAGAAAAATGGATGGAAGAGAAAAATCGATTATTGACCGAGTTACGAGACTCACCTATCAGTCATTTAAAGAGCCTTCTTTGGAAGAATGGGTTTTTGTCTTGAGTCAACAGCCAGAAGAAGAAGCGCAGAATTTGGCACTTGATATGGAACTGTATGTTGAAGGTTCTCTTGATATTTTTTCTCATAAGACCAATATTCAAACAGGATCCAATTTCTTAATCTATAATGTTAAAAAGTTAGGAGATGAGCTGAAACAAATTGCCCTTATGGTTGTTTTTGATCAGATATGGAATCGAGTCGTACGGAATCAAAAATTAGGGAAGAAGACCTGGATTTATTTTGATGAAATGCAGCTTCTCTTATTAGATAAATATGCCAGTGACTTCTTCTTTAAATTGTGGAGTCGTGTCAGAAAATATGGAGCCAGTCCGACTGGAATAACACAAAATGTCGAAACTTTATTGTTAGATCCAAATGGTAGACGGATTATTGCCAATAGTGAATTTATGATTCTCCTCAAGCAAGCAAAAAATGACCGAGAAGAACTGGTTCAACTCTTAGGCTTGTCAAAAGAACTCGAAAAATACCTAGTCAATCCGGAAAAAGGGGCTGGACTGATAAAAGCTGGTTCAGTTGTTGTTCCCTTTAAAAATAAAATTCCTCAAGGTACACAATTGTTTGATATCATGAGTACGGATCCTGATAAAATGGCTTCTAACTAAGGGGAAGTAGAATGAAGGATAAAAGAGAAATCATACGTGCCCGAAAGGCATTTAGAAGAAGTCTA
>NZ_NGVM01000052.1:0-2382 GCF_002238115.1 Streptococcus sp. KR
TTTGGTTATACCTCTAAGAGTGAAATTTATGAAAAAACACAACTAAAAGCTTCAACAGGACAAGCTCTAAGAGCTCCTATTGACGGTCAAGTCAGTGTGACAGATGATACGACTGTATCCATCAAAACAGATAAAGCCATCTTTACTTATGAAGAGGTAGGAAATATCCGTGTTTCTGACGGTGATCAGGTCAAAGCTGGAGATGAGGTTGGGAAGGTAACGGCAAATGGTTACCAGATCATTCAGTATCAAAAATTGGAGGAAAAAGAGACAAAGGATAAGAAAGAAAAGTGGACATCAGTTAATCCAGGCTTTTACTTTCAATCTGTCACGTACAATCAGACAACCTCAGTCATTACCACACTTAATGGCGATTTGGGGCAAAAATCACGAGCGATAAAAGATTACCTGAAGCAAAAGGTACCAGGGCTAACAGATAATGGTTTGGCAGCCATGCTTGGGAACTTTGCAACTGAAAGTAATATCAATCCTAAACGTGCTGAAGGAGACTATCTTAGCCCACCAGTAGGGGCTGATTCTTCTTCATGGGATGATGAGTCCTGGTTAGCTATAGGAGGACCAGCGATTTATAACGGAAGATACCCAAATATTCTTCGACGAGGTTTAGGATTGGGACAGTGGACAGATACAGCGGATGGCTCCACGAGACATACTCTATTATTAAACTATGCAAAATCTAAGAATAAGAAGTGGTATGATTTGGAACTGCAACTGGATTTTATGTTGGAGGGGGATACTCCTTACTATATCACAGGACTAACTTCAATTCTAACTAGTACAGAGGATGTAGAGACGCTTACAGAGCGTTTCCTGGTTAATTGGGAAGGAAACTCTGGAGATAAGGTCTTAGAGCGCCAGAATAATGCTAAACAGATCCACGCTTTTCTTACTCAACAAGTTCGAGGAGGTGGAGCGTTAGCATCTTCCTGGAATTTCCCTGCCGAGTATCAGTCAAAAGTGGAGCACCCTCCTACACAAGCTTCTATGACTACACAACAAGGAAGCGGCTACCCAGTTGGTCAATGTACTTGGTATGCGTATAATCGTTTAGTTGAACTAGGAACGATTACAGACTTATCAGGGTCCTATGGTTACCTTGGAAATGGTCAGGATTGGGTAACAAGCCTAGTCGCAAAAGGATGGAAGTACAGTACGTCACCAACGAGAGGGGCTGTTGTATCAATTCTAGGTGGATTTGGTGGGACACCAGGTGGATACGGTCATGTTGCGATTGTGGAAGCTGTGAACCCAGACGGTTCATTCCTAGTTTCGGAATGTAATGTCCAAGGTGTACAGGATAAGGTCCATTTTCGTGTTCTCTATCCAGCTGACTACTATACATTTGCGACACCGAATTAAAAAAGAAAGAAGGTAAATCATGAAAATGATAGATATGGAGAAATTGAAACTCCTGAAAATAGGAGGAATCTTTATAGGAGTTGTGCTAGTTCTAGGATTCGTATTCTGGATTGGAGCAGCAACCTCATCACAAAAGAAAGCTAAACAGGAAGCTGAAACTACGCAACAAGAAACCAAAGCAGAGGGAAGCGAACTAACGCAAGAATATGTAAAGGAATTTTTGACGGCTTACTTCAATAAGCAGGATCTGGGAGAAAATAGAAATCGCTATTTGCCCTATATGACAGAAGCTGCTTACAATCAGGAAGTGAACTCTGAAGAAGAACCAACGGTACAAACCTATAAGGGCTATGTAGTGGATACACAGATGAAGTCTTCTACCATCTACATCGATCAAGAAAACCATGTTGCCCTAGCTCAAGTGAGATACACTCAGACACAGTTACAGAAGAAGTATGATTATACTAACGCCCAAACAAACGTAGGATCTTCAAGAACCATACGGATTCGCTTCAGCAAGCAAGATGGGAAATACCTGGTAAATCATATTGACCCCATTTTGATTGTGGACAGCTTGAACACCAGCGAAAAGGCGAGTATTCCATCGTTAAACAAACCAATCACTAACCAAACACAAAGTACAGAAGGGAAAAAGGAACAATGACAAAATTAGAAACTTTGGAAAAACAAAAACAGAAAGCGGAAGACCGCTTAGCTGACTATATGGCCAAGGCCAAGAAGGAAGAAGAGAAACTGCAGCAGCTAGAAACTCAAATCATTCTGGCCAAACATGAGGAACGGTCAAACTACTTGGCCGAACATAATTTAACCTGGGCTGATATTGAAACAGCTCTTGCTGAAGGAAAATTGAAAGGATCGGAAAAACATGTACCGTTTAACCAATCTGACACAAAACACGACCACAACGTATAAAAATCGGGACCTTGTGTATCAAGCGCTGGAGCGAGAAAATGCTAAGGTTAAACACCAGGAGGCAGAGGC
>NZ_NGVM01000053.1:0-2127 GCF_002238115.1 Streptococcus sp. KR
ACAAGAAATGAATTTATTCGGCCGAAAGAAAACCCCGAAACTCTCTAAGGAGGAACGGGAACGGGCCAAACGTCTAAGACGTACCATGACGGCATCTACACAGAATAGTCTTAATTATCAATGGTTGATGCCTGATGGGCTCATGAAAATTACAAATGATCAATTTTCAAAGACCTATCGCCTAGGTGATACAAGCTATATTACTGCAACAGATGATGAGCGAATTGATATCATTGAAACAAGCGCTGATATTTTTAATTCGCTGGATATTGACAATGATATGCAGCTATTGATCCTGAATCGTCGAGTAGAAAGCAATAGCTTATCTTCTATTCGCTATGATTTGGTTGGAGACGGATATGATGATTATCGTAAAGAATACAATGCGATGATCAATGATCGTTTTTCTCAGGAACAAAATACCTTCAAGGTAGAAAAATATCTGACGATTACTACCCAAACAGACCAGGATCATCAAGCTAGAAGAATCCTTGATGATACAGCCAGCGTTATTGAAAGTCAATACAGTGGCTTAGGAATCTCCTTTAAGGAGTTAGAGGGATTGGATCGTCTTCTTATCTTCCGAAAACTCTTGAGGCGAGAAGGTTTTATTGATTTTAACTATGAAGACATCGCTATTTCTGGATTATCCACCAGGGACTTTGTAGCTCCAAACTATCTGAAGTTTGAAAAAGATCATATGAAAATTGATGATTGTTTCGCAAGGGTGATGTATGTTAGACAATATCCTACCTTCTTGAATGACAAACTGATTAAGAATATCCTGGATACAGGAATTGAACTGGCTATCAGTCTGCATGCTAAGCCCTATGATACTGCAGATGCCCTGAAGAAAATCAAGACAGTTAAGTCAAGTGTACGTAGGGAAATGATCAAAAGTCAGAAGGCTGCCGCAAAAGAAGGTTATGGAAGTGACCTGGCCGTTGGTGGGAAAGCTGTGGAGACATCTCGCGAAACAGAGAAATGGACTGAAGAACTCCAGGACAATGACCAAAAAATGTTTTCAGGAGTGATGACGATTTTCTTCATGGCTGACACTCTAGAAGAGTTGAATATCTACACTGAGCAGGTTCAACGATCTGTCCGTAAGAATACGGTAGAACTGGATAAGTGTTACTTGTACCAGGAAGAATCCTTGAATACGATTCTACCGATTGGGATTCCATTTATCAACGTAAAACGCCGTTTTATGAGAGATATGACTACCAGTAACTTGGCCACACAAGTCCCATTTACCAACGTAGATCTTCGATCTAGCAGTCCACGTGCAATTTATTATGGCCAGAATCAGCTATCTAAGAACGCAATCACAGTTGACCGTAAGAAAGACTTGAATACAGGCTCAGGTTGTATTTTTGGGAATTCAGGATCAGGAAAGTCAGTTCTTGCTAAAGGAGGAGAGATTATTCCTACCAAACTACGTTACCCTGAAGATAATACCATTATCGTCGATCCTGAAGATGAATACAGTGATATTGGCCGAGAATTAGGTGCTGAAATCATCACAATCGCTCCTGGATCGCAACATCACTTTAACTTGCTGGATCTACCTGATAAAGACAAACTGCAGGCAGAAGATAGTGATCCGATTGGCCAAAAATCAAACCTCTTATCAACCTTGTTTGAGAATATATTCTCTGAAGTATCAGACGATGAATTTGCGATGATTGACCGTGTAACGAGACAGACCTATGAGGAATTTGAAAAACCAACCTTTAAGGATTGGCAAGCCGTTTTGGAACGTCAACCTGAAGCAGTTGCTAAGGATCTGGCGCTGAAGGCAGAACCTTATACTATTGGATCAAATGATATCTTTGCACACCCTACAAACGTCAATATGAATAGTCGCTTTATTATCTTCAATCTCAAGCAGTTGAGTGGTAAATTGAAGCCATTTGCCCTCCTGGTGATTCAGGACTTTATCTGGAACCAGGTAGTCAATAACCAAGGTAAAACCATTACATGGTTGTACTTTGATGAGTTGCAGCTATACTTCAAAAATAAACTGCAAGCAACCTTCTTTACAGAACTGTACTCACGTATTCGTAAATATGGAGCCATCCCAACAGGGATTACACAGAATCCAGAGACTGTTTTATCTACAGA
>NZ_NGVM01000054.1:0-1940 GCF_002238115.1 Streptococcus sp. KR
TTAAACAATTATCCATTCACAACCAATCTTTTTGTGATATAATGAAAATAGAGAAAGTTTATCAATCAAAGACAGGAGAGGAGTTACAAAAATGGCAGTAGTATCGTTGGAAAATAATATTAAACTTTATAGTTCAGAATTATTTCAAGCACTATTAAAAGCCTCTAATTATAAATTGGATGAGCGTATTGCTCAGACTGTTGCAGAAGGCTATGCTCGTAATCTAGATTATTCTGATCCTGAACTGATGCATGTTGGTGTAACTTCGGTTGCTAACAACCTGCTTACAAAAATTAAACAAGAGTATTTTATTGTATAGTATTTTGAAAAGCCACCGAAAAAGGAATTAGTCTTTAAGGTGGCTTTTTAGAAGTAAAGTTTAGGCTAGAAAAACAACAAACAACGCACCAATTTTGGTGCGTTCTGCTTTTTTATGCTATAATGGATTTAGAAAAATAAAGGAGTTTGCCATGATTGGAAAGAACATAAAATCCTTACGTAAAACACATGACTTAACACAACCCGAATTTGCACGAATTGTAGGTATTTCACGAAATAGCTTGAGTCGTTATGAAAATGGAACTAGTTCAGTCTCTACGGAACTAATAGATATCATTTGTCAGAAGTTTAATGTATCTTATGTCGATATCGTAGGAGAAGATAAAATGCTCAATCCTGTTGAAGATTATGAATTGACTTTAAAAATTGAAATTGTGAAAGAAAGAGGTGCTAATCTACTATCTCGACTCTATCGTTATCAAGATAGTCAGGGAATTAGCATTGATGATGAATCTAATCCTTGGATTTTAATGAGTGATGATCTATCTAACTTGATTCATACGAATATCTATTTAGTAGAAACTTTTGATGAAATAGAGAGATATAGCGGATATTTGGATGGAATTGAGCGCATGTTAGAGATATCTGAAAAACGGATGGTAGCCTAATGGAAATCCAAGATTATACTGATAGTGAATTCAAACATGCTCTAGCACGGAACCTTCGCTCACTGATAAGAGGGAAAAAATCCAGTAAACAACCTATAGCGATTTTGCTTGGAGGGCAAAGTGGTGCCGGTAAGACTACAATTCATCGTATTAAACAGAAAGAATTTCAAGGAAATATTGTTATCATAGATGGTGATAGTTTTCGTTCTCAGCATCCACACTATTTAGAACTGCAGCAAGAATATGGAAAAGATAGTGTAGAATACACCAAGGATTTTGCAGGGAAAATGGTAGAGTCTTTAGTAACTGAATTGAGTCATTTGGGATACAATCTTTTGATCGAGGGAACTTTACGAACAATTGATGTTCCAAAGAAAACGGCACAACTCTTGAAAAATAAGGGATATGAAGTACAATTGGCCTTAATTGCGACAAAGCCTGAACTGTCGTATCTAAGTACTCTTATCCGTTATGAAGAACTGCACGCTATCAATCCAAATCAAGCACGCGCAACTCCAAAAGCACATCATAATTTCATTGTAAATCATCTAGTTGATAATACACGACAACTGGAAGAACTAGCTATCTTTGAAAGAATTCAAATTTATCAACGAGATAGAAGTTGTGTATATGATTCAGGAGAAAATACAACTTCAGCAGCAACCGTTCTTCATGATTTACTATTTGGAGAATTGAATCAAGTGGAGAAAGAGATGCTTAAATCTGGAGAAGAAAGATTGAAAGATTTAACTAATCTAAATGGTTGTTAGATCTTGACTTTTAAAATATAATCTACTTATAACTTTTGTTAGTTGTTTTAGGTGGGCGAAAATTTTTTAGAACCAAAAAACGCATAGTCTCAGGTGTTGAAAAACTTGAAATTATGCGTTTTCTTGTGGGATGATTTACTCCATTTTCTTCAGGAATTGAGATTTTGCCCATCTCTTTTTATTATATTTAAGGATATTTGAAAGATGTATTTTAGAAAAACAA
>NZ_NGVM01000055.1:0-1754 GCF_002238115.1 Streptococcus sp. KR
GATGAACTCAATCCAAAGTATGAAACAGAACGTTTAACTCTTAAGAGCTTAGTAAGCAAATCAGAATACTCGACCATGAAACAAAGTTCTCTCACAGCCTATTATACAGACCCAATGATTATTCGCCAGATTTGGCAAAAATTACTGGCTGATGGTTTTGAAGGAGGAAGGATATTAGATCCTTCTATGGGGACCGGGAACTTCTTTGCGGCGATGCCTAGAAGTATACGAGATAAATCAGAACTCTATGGGGTTGAATTAGACAGTGTGACAGGCGCAATCGCAAAACAACTCCACCCCAATACCCATATTGAAGTGCGAGGATTTGAAGAAGTGCCCTATCAAAATAATAGTTTTGATTTAGTCTTAACGAATGTTCCATTTGGAAATTTTCGGATTGCTGATAAAAACTATGATAAACCTTATATGATTCACGACTACTTTGTCAAACACTCACTTGATTTAGTAAGAGACGGAGGACAAGTGTCGATTATCTCATCTATTGGGACAATGGATAAGCGGACAGATAATGTTTTACAAGAGATTAAATCCAACACTCATTTTTTAGGGGGAGTTCGGTTGCCGGATACGGCTTTTAAAAAGATTGCAGGTACTCGAGTGACCACAGACCTCCTCTTCTTTCAAAAGGATCAAGCAAAGAATCTTAATGAAGAGGAGCTTGTCTTTAGTGGCTCTATTCCCTTTGAGGAGGATAAGCGTGTCTGGATCAATCCTTATTTTGATGGGAAATACAATACACAAGTTTTGGGTGAATATGAGGTACGTAATTTTAATGGAGGAATCCTCAATGTTAAGAGGGTATCAGAAACATTAGCTATTGACATAATGAAAGCATTCGAGAATGTGGAAGCACCTAAACAAATTGACAATTCTTTGAAAGCACCTGTTTTTATCCAAGAAGAAGTGGATAATTCTATCCCAAGTCGTATACGTGAGGACTTAGCGCTCTATTCTTTTGGATATGAGGGTAATCAAATTTATTACCGAGATACGCATGGTATTCGAAAAAGTTCAAAGGTAGACGAAATTAGTTATTATGTAGATGAGAAGGGAGATTTTAAAGCTTGGGACAGTTCCTTGTCTGAACATAAAATAGATCGATTCGTACAACTTCATTTGACAGATGAGGAAGCACTAGATGTTTACAAGTCAGAAGAAGCGAGTAAAAGAGGGAAATATAAGGGACTGTTCAAAAAAACTGTCTTTTATGAAAGCCCCTTATCGGATAAGGATATTAGTCGCATTAAGGGCATGGTTGATTTGAGAGAGACATATCAAGCCTTAATTGAAATTCAACGCCATCCAGATTATAGTCGGACAGATTTTCAGGTATTACTTAGTAAACTCAATCGTAACTATGACCGTTTTGTAAGTCAATTTGGATACTTGAATGCCTCAGTCAATCGGAACTTATTTGATAGTGACGATAAGTATTCTTTACTAGCAAGTTTAGAAGATGAATACATTGATTCTAAAGATCAGAAAGTAAAATATAAAAAATCTTTAGCTTTTGAGAAAGCATTGGTTAGGCCGGAGAAAGTGATTACAAGAGTATCAACAGCTTTAGATGCCTTAAACTCCAGTTTATCGGATGGTAGAGGGGTTGATTTAGACTATATGGTATCAATTTATCCTGAACATAGCCAAGCTGCTATTTTAGATGAGTTAGGTGACCAGATTTTAATGGATCCAGAAAGCTATTTAAGAGGGCAAAGAAAATACCTTTCTAAGAA
>NZ_NGVM01000056.1:0-1707 GCF_002238115.1 Streptococcus sp. KR
CTACTATGCGGACGGTCTGGACATGAGCTGGGTACAGAAGATGAAGGATGTGAAGGTTGAGAGTGCAAAATATGATTCTTCTAAGAAAGCTAAGGATTTGCATAAAGAATACCAAAAAATCTTAGATAAGTTGCAAAATGGAAAAGAACTTAGCGATAAGGAGTTCCAAATTTTAGAATCTTTTATTCGACTTCACCCACAAGCTCAACTACCTAAAGAAGTTTTAAATCAAATGCAGAGAGAAATTTCTAATAGAGCTAATATGAAGAACCTAGAGGAGAAAGTTGAAGAAATTAAAAAAAGTGATAAGACTTCGAGTGATAAAACGAACTTAATCGTTACAGCTTATGAAGATTACCTTTTTTATAATAATAGAGCAGCTTTTGAAGAGTACTGGAGGAAACGTAGTTCTTATAATGGTCCATGGGAGCCATATTCAGATAACCTATTTGTTAAAGAAGCTGAGAATAATTTTTTTAAATCAGTAAATAGTGAAAATATAAAAAAAATAGTTGCAAAGATGGGAGATGACATATTAGATGTAAAAGAATTTGAAGATAAAAAAAGAGCTGAATTAATTCAAAAAGGTAGGAGTTCATGGAAAAGTCCGGGAGATAATGGAACGGTAGATAATTCTATTCCAGTAGGAGTGGAATTGGGAGATACTGCTACTTTTATTGAATTAGTTAATACAAAAAAACCTCTAGATTTAAAAAATCGCGTGTACAGAGAAGACTATCCGTTTTCAATCTGGGGCCGTCAATGGGAGGAAGGAATGAAATCTGATTATTTAGGTAATTATCTCTTTGGATATGTTGGAAAAGGTTATTTAGGATGGGGTGATGAGTTAATAAAACTTGGTGCAGGAAAGGCTCAGCATATTTCAGATTTCTTAAAAGTTGACAAATATTATTTTGTAGGAGCAGATATAAAATACGATGTAAGTTTATTAATGGGGCAATATGGAGATAATGAAGGTGATGCGGCGGCAATTCAAGATGGTATGGATGATTATAAGAAAGGAAAAAATTAAATGGTAACACCACTGATATTTATAGTAACTCTCATCTTACTTTTACGTCGTTTTAAAAGCAAACGTTCCCGAAAGATCATTGGCTTCTTATATGCTTCATTTGCTGTTTGGTTTGTTTATTCGATTTTTACTTATGGAAGCTACACCCTCCAGCCTGGTCAAAATGTTCAATTGAAAGTTTATCCCAATACAGACCAGTTGGAGTATAATTCGGAATTGATTTTAGAAAAAAAAGATGATGCTAAATTAAAATTATCGGGCCGAAAAGGATGGGGTATGAAAGGAAGTAATACGGTTTATAATGTTGAGAAGCAGTCAATAACTGAGATTATTATTTCCAAAGATGGCACAGAGCGCAAAGACTTACCAAATGATAAGAGTAAAAGCATCTATTTAGAAAGTGATGGAATAGTGGTTCAAGGGGAAATAAAGGATGTATTTGGGGTGACGGAAGAAACCTCCTACACTATCACCATCACCAATGTAGATGACAAGCCAGCACACTTTGAAGCTCAAGTGGTGGATAGGTAAGTTTAAGAAACCTTAAGTAAGCCTAAATGGTTGCCATTTGTTTGGTGATGGAGGTTTATTTTGACTCTTGATGGCTATCTGGTTGTTGCTTTCGATGAAGCCAGAGAAGAACTGATAGCGGAAAGGAATCGGCTACCATGGGA
>NZ_NGVM01000057.1:0-1702 GCF_002238115.1 Streptococcus sp. KR
CGTCGATTATTTTATCCCATTCGGACTTGTCGTGACCTTTTAAGCGCTTCTCTAAGTCGGCACGATAGTAGGCATCCCCATCTTCCGATAGCATCATATCCCTAGAAGCTTTATTGAAGTTCAGAACCCCTGCGAATT
Source organism: Streptococcus sp. KR (assembly GCF_002238115.1). Classification (GTDB taxonomy): domain Bacteria; phylum Bacillota; class Bacilli; order Lactobacillales; family Streptococcaceae; genus Streptococcus. The sequence goes on from NZ_NGVM01000057.1 coordinate 139, forward strand.
TCAATACCTCCTTAAATGATAATATATTTTCCACCCTAAAAGAAAGAGAATGACAGCTAACGAACAGAACACTATTTGCTGGAACAAATGCTCTAGAACAGTTTTTTTCATTTGTTCTACAACCGCATATAATCGCTTTTTAGCTTTCTCCGAACGTTGTTCCCAAACGGTCACTGAAGAACCTGTGTTACTTTCAATCACAGCTTGATTTTCACTTGCTAATTTCAAATATCTCCCAGCATGATACAACCGCTTTTCCCCATTTAACCAACTAATTTCAACACTCTTGTCTCCTTGTAATCGATTATTGTAACTGATGGATACCGCTTGATTCTCAGAAGAAATCTTACTTTCAATTTGATTATAGTCATCCACCACATAGATAAGGCCGATGTTCTTTCCATTTTCTTTTGAGGGCACTAGATGAATATGCTTATCAAGAGCATGCCAATCCTGATTATTTTTATCTTGAATCAATTGAACCATACTACTATTCACATCCATCTTAGAAAATGAAATATATTGGTAGATCGGCTTCAAAATGAACAATAAAAAATAAACAAGCAAAACGAGTGAACAAAAGATAAATTTGTTTTTATTTCTCATTTACTTCTCCAAAGCAACTTCTTCTTAACAAAATATTCTTAAGAATTGTTTCATGCCAACCTTCCTTTATAAAACTATTACCTCATCGTTCCATTTGTTATTCTGTTCTCCATATATCTTTAACGCTCACTTCTCCCCAATTATCTGGGCTAAAACGACTAGAGTAGATAGTGGTCCAGTCTTTAAGGACTTTATTACGGAGTACATTATCTGCTTCCTTGCGAATCTCATCGACAGTCTTTCCATGCTCCACTAGAAAGGCTTCTATTTGAGATTGCTGAAAATATCCTGTACTCTCATCATCATAGTACCACATAAACCGTTCTAATTGCTGATTGTTTACATCGTACTGGTAATCTACATTTATGGTTGTCTCTGTATCTGGCAGTCTCAAACGCATTTCTATCCCAACTTTCGTCATCTCCTGAAATCCAAAATAAAAATAATAACCTAGAGAATGAATAGTGTTTGGTAAATTTACACTTTTATAATCAATAGAATGTTTATATAAATCTTGAGATCCATTATCGATAATTTTTAACCCTTTTAACTTATAAAAAGCTCGTCCTTTCCAGAGAAATGTATAATTGTGATAATCACTTTCTTCGTAGTATATTTCATCAAAAATATTGTGAACTCTCTGATATTTATAATACTGAAAACCAGAGAAAGATAATAATAGAACTATTAGCAACGAAAAAATTGCAAATTTCCTCTTCTTCATCTAATCACCTCATCTCTATCAAGTCTTGATTACCTGCTTCAATATTTCGAATGAAATTATAAGTACTTGGGTAATTTTTTTGTAGCTTATCTACGGTATCTTTTTCTAGTAAAATTCCTCAACACAACCAGTTGTTCATACAGCATTGTGTTGAGCAAGAAGCTTCTTTCTCTGGGAAACTATCCATACAAAGTCTGATACATCTTTTCCATGAAATCCTCAAGCTCTTTTTGA
>NZ_NGVM01000058.1:0-1638 GCF_002238115.1 Streptococcus sp. KR
CAAAAACTCCAGAAGAATTTCATCAAGCCTGGAATCAGTATCTTGACTATGCGAAACGGTACAATGATAAATTTGACCAGATTGTTGCTGCAGCTGGAGAAGATCATCTCCTAGATACAAACTCAGACTTTTATAAAGAGTGGAAACAAGATCATATCTATAAGGAGAACTACCATGTACGCCTTCAATGGGCTGAGGAGCTACCAGATGGGCCTAAATTGCCCTTTAAAGAGACAGAGCTGATTTCGTATCAAGAATTTGCTAGAGAGCTATACAAGGCCAATCAGAGCTTCTATCAGTTACATCAGGAAGGGCTAAAACAAGTGACTGGTGGTCACCCAGAAGGCTACATCAATCCAACTAAGATTCAGTTTAGTATCTACGCTCCCGATGGTGAACTGATCCAGGATAGTATTCGTTACAATATCGGTGAGGAGATTAACCCAATCGCTCATAAAGAAAGACTTGGAACACGAGAAATGAGGGAGCACCCAGAATTGATGAAGATAGATGGGACCATATTCACTCAGTATCATCTGGAGAGATTGGCGAGTGAGTTAGATATTTCTCAGTTTAGTTACGCTTTGGAAGATACTCCTTACGCAGAACAACTTTTATCTCAAGTACCTTACGGAGTGTTAGAAAATAGTCCGATTGGTTTTTCGGATAGTAGTCATGATAGTCGTCTTGGATTTATCTCCTTTGACGGAATGGATAGCGTTGAGGTCGAAAATCTATCTGCTTGGTTTGAGAATTTGGGAGTCAAGGATTCTCCGTTGGAACAAGTAGCTCTTGTAGAAAAATGGCAAAAAGAAATCAAAAGTTTATCAGAAAAAGTTGAACAAACGATCGCCACAGTTCGAGAAGAATTTGAGAAATCACAAGAGGAAGAAATCAAACTAGAAGAACAAGTCCACCACAAACAGGAGTTGAAACGTGATGCGGATGCTGACGGAGTTTCTGATGATGAGGAGTTGTTGCAGGGAACAAATCCGTATGATTTTAGATCGAAACCAGGTTCTAAACCAGATGTCGAGGAGGGGCTACAAGCGGAAGAAGTTGTTTTAGCAGCTGGTAGTCTTGCAGTCGCAGATTTTACTCAAAATACAGATATAGGACTATACATTCGATTTAATTGGAGTGAAAACAAGGCTATTCGAGATAGGTTTGAAGAAGATGAACTAGTACCATACGAAGAATTTATAGAAATTCTATATTTTGAAAATGAGCGTTTAAGGCCTGAAGGAAATGGATATTATAAAACCAGTTTTGATATTGAAAATGAAAAAGGAGAAAGTTATACATTCGGTATAAGATACGATATAGGATCTGAACTATACCCACTTTCTGAGATGATGGATGAAAGATTTTCAGAAGAATATATAGAATATGCTAGTAAATTAGATAAAAAAGCTATAGAAAAGGTTCAATTTGAATTAGATGAAACTAAAAATAATCGGAAAGAAATAATAGATGCCGACGGAGTTTCTGATGATGAGGAGTTGCTTCAGGGAACGAATCCGTATGATTTTAGATCGAAACCAGGTTCTAAACCAGAGGTCGAGGAGAGTCTACAAGCGGATGAAGTTGTTTTAGCAGCTGGTAGTCTTGCAGTCGCAGATTTTATTCAAAATAAAG
>NZ_NGVM01000005.1:0-107823 GCF_002238115.1 Streptococcus sp. KR
TGTCTTCATATAGCTTAAGATCAATAGAATCGTGTAACACTAGAACAATAACTTTTCTAGATACAAATCTTAAATAAAATACAAAGCCGAGAACTAAAAAGACAATAACTAATAATATGAATCCCAATATTTCCAAATTGCTTTGAAATACTAAGCATACTGCCATCACATCCAAAACAAGTCCAATAATTGAGCAAATTAGAATAACCCTATCAAGTTGTAAAAGAGTGTTTTCTGTCGCCGAACCAACTATTTTTTTTACTAATCTCATATATTACTCTCATTTCACTGATTCTAAATATTTCTTCGCTTCCTGAACATAAAAGAGTTCTGGATTTTCATAGGCGATACTTTCAAACAAACTACGTGCACGAGCCTCATCTCCTTTTAGCTGGGCATTGAGAGCGCCGTAATAAGAAAACATGATTCGAGCTAGCTTACTTTCTGGCTCAGTAATGTCAAAGTAGTCGTTTGATTTTTTATTGCAATAGATATCAACAATAGCCTTTAAACTCAAAATTTCTTCCTGATATTTAAAAATTTTTGATTGAAAGTTACTTGTTAGACCTTCAATTTCTACCATCAATTCTTGCAATTCCATACAATCATTCAAATGAACCAAGTTTAGGATACTATAATACTTGATATGAAAAACATAGTACAGATTTTTAGATTTTTTTAGATTACTATTTTTTATTTTATTCAGCAATTCTAAACTATCTTGGAAGTGTCCTCTATAAAAGGATACTCTTGCATTTGCCAAATATTTTGGAAGAATCTGAACATTTCTATTTAAAGAATTTGCATCAGCTCTAGCAACTATATCCTGATACTTTGCTAAATTGATATCTTGAGATAAAATATCAATTAAAACTTTATCAAGTAATAGTTTAGATAGAAGAATAAACAATATAAGAAGGACAAGAAATATTGTTAATACCTTTGTGTAAGTGGTCGATGAATGGTTAAAAATATAGACATAAGCAATTACTGTTGAAAACACTAAAAAATACAGCAAATATTTAAATATAATTTTAAGAAAAATTAATTCTATTTTATCAGCTGACCATGTTCTAATAATTTCTATAGCTCTTTTCATATAACACTCCATAACTAGTTATTAAATAACGCAGTAATTCCTACAAATAATGCAGCTACAGCAGTTGCTGCCTCACCAACCCCAGTAGAAAAAGCAAGAATTGTCCCAACTGTTGCAATAGTAAGTCCAATCGTTTCAACTGGATGCTCTACAACCCAATTAAAAGCACTACCAACTACCTCACCAGTTGTATTTGAAATTTGGGTGAGATGATCCACCGTTCTTACCCCCGTCTCATTAGTCGTTTTAACTGTTGCGTAGTCTTGTTGGACCTGGTTACTCTCTTTTACTTAATTTAAACGAAAGGTACTAGGAAACATTATTACTTCCTAAATATTTCTTCGCTTCCTGTACACAAAAGAGTTCTGGATTTTCATGGACGATACTTTCAAACAAACTACGAGCACGAGCTTCATCTCCTTTTAGCTGAGCATTAAGAGCGCCATAATAAGAAAATATGATTCGAGCTAGCTTATTTTCAGGTTCAGTGGTGTCGAAGTAGTCGTTCGCTTCTTTATTGAACACAATATCTTTTATGGCTTGAGCTTTAGCAACGAGTTTAGCCTTACCATCTTTCGAATCTGGCGCCTTGGACAATTGTTCCTCAAAGAAAGCAATATTTTGCTCATCTTGAATATGGATAGAAGATAGAAAATTATAATATAATTTCTTCAATTCAAATATTTTTCTATTTTTTTTAGAAATATTAGAAAGATTGATATTTGAATATTGACTAAGTGATAATAAAAAATCTCCTCTGAGGTAAGATAATTCTCCTGTGATTAATTCAAAACTTACTTCATTAAATTTCTTATTAAACTTATTGGAATGACTAACATTGTATTCAAAGAAAAATTGATATTTCTTAAAATCAATCAAAACCACCTTCCAATATAGAAGAACTTTCCATGTCAATAAATTTAAAAAGATGCCAATAACTATAAATAATACCGACAAAAATAACAGATAACGTACTGCAATAATATTCTGTTTAAACAATAAAAACAAACCCAAAATTGCTATATAAACTGCAACAACTAATAAATATGTAGATAATCGAATACAAATATTATAAAGAAATTTTACATCTTTATTTGCTAATAATTTAATTAAGCTTTTCAATTTTATAAAAATCCTCCAAATAAAATTGTTTACTAGATTCTCTCTGTAAAAAATTTTCAAAATCACCTTCATCTTCAACTATTGTATACATTCCGTTGTTCACTATAAAATATTCATTATTGATCATGTAGTGTCCATCGGAGAGTCCTGAAAAATCAATGTCATCTAACTTCAATTTGTCACGTTCACTAAGTGTTAAACATAAACGAAGGGCTCCCTCTTTCATATAGTCTTTAAGAGAAATTGCTGCATATCCTCCAAATGCTTGTTTTTCTGGACTAGATGAGTTTTGATTTTGAACTGCTTTTTCTTTAATAAAAGAAGTGACTCTAAATGAACGTGATATTTGAAAACCTGGGCTAGCTAATGGTTGATCTTCAGCATCAAATACAGATAAATCATAACCTTTCTTTTTAATAGCATCTTCTACTACTGACCTAAAATCTTTTAGAACTATTTGAGCTTCATCACTTGAAACAGCATTTTTTATAAATTCCTTTAGGCCGTAGTCTTGATCAATGAAAGTAACATATTTCAATTTTTGACGCGTGTACTTAGCACCCACTTTTATGGTAACTCCCTTATCGAAAACATCAAAGACACCTACATCGGAAATATTACTATCATAGTATGAAGACTTAAGTATTAATTCGTAGTTCAAATCCCTAGAATGATAAAACTCTTGTAATTGTTGTACTTTGGCATTATTTCTCAAGTAAGTTTGAATTTCACTGCCTAGAAATGGAGAAAGAGTTCCCGCTAATACTATAATGACTACAAATCTACTCACTTTTTGATTGTACTCAACCTTTTGATAAATCCAATCTAAATACGGAAATAAAAATAATGAAAAAATGAAACTCCAAAGGTCAATATCTTTTATAAAGTCAAAGGAAACGATCATTTTAAATCTTAGCACAAACATCAGAAAAATTGCTAAAAAAATATTGCCAATCAATAGGAATGCAATCAGACATTTCGTTCGATTTTTTGCCTTTATCACATAAGTTATACCTACAATAAGATTGGCTAAAAAGCTAATTCCGTAGCCTAAGACTGTTGGAACAAGGCCAAAAACACCAAATAATAAACTATATCTTGAGTCTGAGTCACCTACCCCTTCAATATTTAAAAGACCATATAGGAGATTAAGAAGAAACACAACTAGTGGTAAATATGCAATATAGATATCCGAAAATTTCAAAGTTTTTTTCATAGGAACTCCTGTTTCTAAGGTAATACTACTCCCCCTGCAGCGCTTCAAACTTCGCTTTCATAGTTGGATTTTTCCGGGTCAATTTTTTAACAGAAACATCTTCCAATTTGTTGTTAGCTAGACGGAGTTGGTTTTCTGATGTGGTTAGGAACTTCTTAACCTCTTCCATGCGTTTGATGGCCTTGTCGATTTCATCAATAGCTTTGCCAAAGTTGGTCGAAGCAGAGTTGTAGTTCTTGGCAAAAGCTAGTTTAAAGGCGTCCAAATCTTCCTCAAAATGCGTAATGTCAATATTTTGTTCCCGAACCAAGGCCAACTCCTGCTTATATTTGAGAGAATTAAGCGCAGCATTTCTCAAAAGCCCAATCAACTGGATAAAGAACTGAGGGCGAACCACATACATCTTTTCATACTCGTGACTAACGTCAACAATCCCTGTGTTAAAGTAGTCATTATCGGCCTCAAGCATAGTCACCAAAACCGCATATTCACAGTTCTTTTCACGACGGTCCTTGTCCAATTCCTTGTAAAAATCTGCATTCTTGTGCTTCTTCTCTGTTCCATCAGCTTCATTTTTCATCTCAAACATGATGGAAATGATTTCGACCCCATTTTCATCACATTCACGGAAGATAAAGTCCCCCTTAGACCCACGCGCAGAAACCTTGTTATCCTTTTCAAAGTAAGCATTTGGAAAGGCAAAACTACGGACCTTGTTAAACTCACTCTCTGCATAGTGTTCCAGACTTTCCCCGATAGCTTTTGTAGACTGCTGTGCCTTGAAATTCTTATAAAACTCGACCTGTTCACTGGCTGCTTTGAGCTGTGCTTCATAGTTTTGCTTAACAGAAGCAAGAGAAAGCTCGTTTTCTTTTTCTTGCAAGAGAAGCTGATTTTTAACCTGGTCTCGTTCTTTTTCTAGGTCGGAGAGGGTCTTCTGTAGTTGATTTTCATGCTCTAAACGTAAGGTCGCCAATTGGTTTTCCAAGGACTGTACTTCCTTATCCTTAGCCAATAAGGCCTGATTGCTTGTCTGTTCAACCTCTTTCTTGGCCAATTCTTTTTCTGTATCAAAGTTTTGGATTTGACTCTGCAATTGAGCAATTTCTTGGTCTTTTTGAGCTAGTTTAGACTGTTGTTCATTCATGGCCTTTTGCTCTGCCAAGGCCAGTTCCTGCTTCATCCGATCGTGCAATTCCTTATCAAACTCTGCCGTTCTCACTTGAGACAAAAGTTCAACATACTGACTTTCATTTACTGTAAAGACTTCCCCACAGTTGGGGCATTTGATTTCGTTCATATCGTTCCTCTTTCTAGACTTCTGTAACCATTATATCATGCCTGAAGGAAAATCAAAAACAGCGAGTCGAAACCCACCGTTTATCTTTTTTTACTTTAAATTTTTTCCAAGGCCAAGCGCAAATCTTCGATCAAATCATCAACATTTTCAAGACCGATTGACAAGCGGATTTGGTTTGGTGTAACACCTGCTGCTTCTAGGTCCTTTTCTGACAATTGACCATGAGTGGTTGTTGCTGGATGGACAACAAGCGATTTGGCATCTGCCACATTTGCTAGGTCAGAAAAGATTTCTAAATGATCAATTACCTCGCGGGCTTCGGCCTCCCCACCTTTGACATGGAAGGTAAAGATGGAACCCACACCTTTTGGTAAATATTTCTCAGCCAAGGCATGGTAAGGACTATCTGCAAGTTTTGGATAATTGACCTTTTCTACCTTAGGATGGTTAACAAGGAAATCAACAATTTTCTCTGCATTTTGTACATGGCGTTCCACTCGAAGTGACAGGGTTTCAAGTCCATGGAGCAAGAGAAAGGCATTGAATGGTGACAAGGCTGCACCTGTATCACGAAGCAATTGAACACGGACAGCGATAATAAAGGCTGCTGCCCCCACATCACGAGTATAGCTCAAGTTGTGATAGCTTGGGTCTTCCTCAACAAATTGAGGGAATTTTCCTGAAGCTGCCCAGTCAAAACGACCACTATCAACGATCACTCCTCCAATAGTTGTACCATGTCCACCGATAAACTTAGTCGCAGAGTGAATGGCAATATCTACACCGTGAGAAAAGACATTAATCAAATAAGGTGTAGCAAAAGTATTGTCCGAAACTAGTGGAATCTGATGTTTATGAGCAATCTCAGCCAATTTTTCCAAGTCAGGAATGTTAATCAAGGGATTGCCCAAGGTTTCAATCAATACAAGCTTGGTATTGTCTTTGATCGCTGCTTCCACTTCCTCTAAATTATCCACATCCACAAAGGTTGTTGTGATACCATAACGAGGAAGGGTTTCTTTCAAGAGGTTGAAAGTCCCGCCGTAAATAGTTGATGCCGCTACTACATGATCACCAGCATGGGCAAGCGCCAAAATCGTATAAGTCACTGCGGCCATACCTGATGCGGTTGCAAGAGCTCCAACACCACCTTCAAGAGCAGCAATTCTTTCTTCGAAGGCAGCTGTTGTAGGGTTTGTGATACGAGTATAAATGTTCCCTGGTTTTCTCAAGGCAAACAAATCGGCACCTTCCTGCGTGTCATCAAAAACAAAGGATGTTGTTTGATAAATCGGCACTGCACGAGACTTGGTAGCTGGATCCACAACTTGACCAGCATGTAGTTGCAAAGTTTCAAATTTAAAATCACGAGTCATAAGGCGACCTCCAAATAGTTTGATTAAGGATATTGTAGCACCTTAAGGTATAGTTTACAAATATCAGTTTTCTATATTTTGATATAAGAAATAGCTATTACCCTATTTTAAAAACGAAAAAGCACGACTTAATCGTGCTCATTTTCTTAATCTACGTAAGTATCTTCATTTTTATTGAGGAAGGCATATGGAAGACCCATCAAGAGGCCTCCTCCGATAAAGTTTCCAATGAAGGTTACACCCCAGTGACGAAGCATATTTCCAACACCGAAGTTAGCAATTGAATCCGCAGCAACACTGAATTTTACAATCGCGAAAGAAGCAAAGTTCGCAGCGATGTGCTCGTTTGTTAAGAATACAAACATGTAAATCGCTGATAAAACGAGCCATAGTTTAGCACCACCATCTTTGACCAAAACAAATGAAAGAATCGCAATATTAACGAAAATATTTGCCAAAATCGCCTCAAGCAAGATTAATTCATTTGAACGGCCTAACTTCATCTCAACAACACCTGAGATGAAGCTATCGTGAGTTAGATGTGCATAGGCTGCCGAATGAGCAAAGCCCCAACCTGCTATCAAGGCCCCGATAAGGTTGAACAAGGTACAGTAAAGTAAAATCTCAGCTGTTTTTCTCCAAGAGATTTTTTTCAAGAAACTACCAGCAGTTAAGAACATCATGTTTGATGTTACCAACTCGGCATTCAAGAAAACAATGTAGGCCAATCCCCAAGCAAAGACAAATGGGAATAGGAAGCGTCCACTACCCGGTGCAATTTTATTAATCAAGTCAGCTCCAACTGCACCTGCAGCTGTACTGAAGGTTAAAAATGCACCTGCGAACATCGAACGAATCGCATACTTAAATTTGCTTTGACTATAAAGACTTTCTTTCTTCTTGCAAGCAAATTCAATCTTTGAGATAAATTCTGAAGAAACCATAATAAACTCCTAAAACTTTTATTTGTGATAATTATATCACAAACTTTAGAATTAAGGAAACGTTTTCTGTATTTCATAAAAGTTTATTTTACGAAAATATTAAAAGAATCAATGAAACTTAATCTTCACTGATTCTTTTAGAACTAATAAAATTGTTTATATGGTTGATTGAAGGCTGTCAAAATTTCGTCAGATGTTTGTGAATAATCTTTTGTTTCTTTCAAATCACCCTTTACAATGATCCGCTCAGTAGCTGCTGCATCCTCACAAGTTACTAAAGTAATTTCATCAACACCAGTTCGGTCATCAATTTCATCTACTCTATCTGGTGTAACTCGTTTCACTTCACTAATTTCATAGGTATACACTTTATTCTTATCTGTCAAGTGAATTTTCATCCCTTTTTTCGCACGATCTAGTGGAGAAAAAAGCATCTGACTAGCATTATCACCTGTGAAAATATGATGGCTAGCTAATGAATAATTCCCTTTACCCATTTCTTGGTCACGCTTCATGGTACCCGCACCATATAAAAGATTAACATTTGCAATCCCCTTAAAGATAGGTAAATTAATTTCAAGCTCAGGTATTGCAATTCCTCCAATAACAGGTAATTTTTGATTATCCCATTGAGAGGCTAAAACAGCTTCAGAGGAAATGGCTTTCACTGAATCAAAATCAAAATTTCCCTCTGTGTCCTGATTTTCTTCTATTTTTTCTTTTGATACTTGACTAACTTGGTATTTATTACTATTCCAAGCAATAAATGCATCACGAATCTTTGCATTAAAAATCAAAGCAATAGAGATCAGTATGAGGAATACAGCCAAGATATTTGTCAGCAGATTTTTTCGTTTGATTTTCTTATTATTCTTTTTATGAGACATTATGCTTCACCTTCTGTTTCGTTTTCTGTCCCAACTTCTTCTTTCTCTGCGGCTGCCACTGTTGTAAAGGTTACAATTTTGGCATCTTGATCCAGGCGCATCACCTTAACTCCCATAGTTGAGCGACCTGTTTGTGAAATATTAGCAACATTGGTTCGAATCATGACACCAGTATCAGTGATAATCATCAAATCTTCATCACCTTTAACTGTCATAAGACCAGCAAGGGAACCATTCTTTTCAGTAATTTTAGCAGTTTGCATCCCTTTACCACCACGACCTTTTGTTGGATATTCAGTCGCAACTGTGCGCTTACCATATCCTTTTTCAGTGATGATAAGAACCTCGTCCTGATCTGTGATTACACTAGCACCAACTACTGTGTCCCCCTCACGGAGATTAACACCTTTCACACCCGTAGCGATACGACTCATTCCCCGAACGGCTGATTGATTAAAGCGAACTGCATAACCAAACTTGGTACCAATGATAATATCCGTATCTTCTTCTGTCAACAAGACATTAATCAACTCATCTTCATCTTTCAGATTCAGTGCTTTAAGTCCATTTTGACGAATGTTAGCAAATTCCTTAACACTGGTTCTCTTCACAATACCATGACGGGTTGTGAAGAAGAGGTAAGCATCATCACTACGTTCAGATTCAACATTGATGATAGTCTGAATACTTTCGCCTTCATCCAGTTTTAAAAGATTGACAATCGGTAATCCCTTAGCTGTACGGCCATATTCAGGAATTTCATAACCTTTAAGACGATAAACACGTCCTTTATTTGTAAAGAAAAGTAGGTGATCATGGGTGCTGGTTGACACTAACTCACGAACAAAATCGTCATCCTTAACACCTGTACCTTGAACACCACGACCCCCACGTTTTTGAGCAGTAAACTCAGCTTGGTCTAGACGTTTGATGTAACCTTTGTTAGAAAGAGTGATCAAAACATCCGATTCTTCAATTAGATCCTCATCTTCAAGGCTTAAGACCTCACCGACCATCAATTCAGTACGACGTTGGTCACCAAACTTACGTTTAACTTCGTCTAATTCATCTTTGATGATCTGTGAAACACGTTCCGGCTTAGCAAGAATATCTGCTAAATCGGCAATCAGAGCCAAGAGATCATCATACTCAGACTGAATCTTATCACGTTCCAAACCTGTCAAACGACGAAGACGCATATCAAGAATGGCTTGACTTTGACGTTCAGATAACTTGAATTTACTCATCAACTCAGCTTGTGCTTCCGCATCCGTTTCACTAGCACGGATGATACGAATCACTTCGTCGATGTGGTCTAGCGCAATCAAGAGACCTTCTAAAATATGAGCACGCGCTTCTGCTTTTTCCTTATCAAAACGAGTACGACGAACAACCACTTCTTTTTGGTGTTCGATATAAGCATCCAAAATCTGACGAAGAGACAAAATCTTCGGCACCCCATTTTGGATAGCAAGCATATTGAAACCAAAGTTGGTTTGCATCTGGGTCATCTTGAAGAGATTATTAAGGATGACATTGGCTGAGGCATCGCGCTTGACTTCGATAACAAATCGAACACCTTCACGGTTTGACTCATCACGTACTGCTGTGATGCCCTCAATGCGTTTTTCCTGAACCAAACGAACAATATGCTCATGCACCTTGGTTTTATTAACCATATAAGGAAATTCTGTTACAACGATGCGCTCACGGCCAGTCTTAGTTTCTTCAATTTCAGTACGAGAACGAAGAACAATAGAACCTTTACCAGTTTCGTAAGCCTTATGAATGCCTGATTTCCCCATAACCAGGGCACCAGTTGGAAAATCTGGCCCAGGCAAGACTTCCATCAAATCCTTAGTGGTCACTTCAGGATTGTCCATGACCAACTTCACAGCATCAATAGTTTCACCCAAGTTATGAGGTGGAATATTGGTCGCCATACCGACAGCGATACCAGTAGCTCCATTAACTAAAAGATTTGGAAAACGAGCTGGAAGGACTAAAGGTTCACGTTCATTGGCATCATAGTTATCAACGAAATCAACTGTATTTTTGTTGATATCACGAAGCATCTCCAGAGCAATCTTGCTCATACGTGCCTCAGTATAACGCTGGGCGGCAGCACCATCACCATCCATGGAACCAAAGTTCCCATGACCATCTACAAGCATGTAACGGTAACTCCACCATTGAGCCATACGGACCATGGCTTCATAGATAGAGGAATCCCCGTGTGGGTGATATTTACCCATAACATCCCCTGTAATACGAGCAGATTTTTTATGAGGTTTATCTGGAGTAACACCCAATTCATTCATTCCGTAGAGAATCCGACGGTGAACAGGTTTCAAGCCATCTCGAACATCAGGAAGGGCCCGCGCTACGATAACACTCATGGCGTAGTCGATAAAGCTCGTCTTCATCTCCTTTGTCAGATTGACATTCACTAAATTTTTATCCTGCATTAATAAATGCCTCATTTCACTATTAGTATAAAATATATTATACCATAATGTCCGCCATATTTCAGGTATCTAAAACCACTAAAACGTTTACATCAAGAACTGCAAAGCATATCCGTGACAAAGCTTTTTAAAAGTGATAGAATTGAAATAACTGGGGAAATCCCTGAATAAAATTAAGGAGATGTTTAGAATAATGACTTCAACTAAACAACACAAAAAAGTTATCCTTGTCGGTGATGGTGCTGTAGGTTCTTCTTACGCTTTTGCACTTGTTAACCAAGGAATTGCACAAGAGCTTGGAATTATCGAAATTCCACAATTGCATGAAAAAGCTGTTGGTGACGCGCTTGACCTTAGTCACGCCCTTGCTTTCACTTCACCTAAAAAAATCTATGCAGCTCAATACTCTGACTGTGCAGACGCTGACCTTGTTGTAATCACTGCAGGTGCGCCTCAAAAACCAGGTGAAACTCGTCTTGACCTTGTAGGTAAAAACCTTGCTATCAACAAATCAATCGTAACTCAAGTTGTTGAATCAGGTTTCAAAGGTATCTTCCTTGTTGCTGCTAACCCAGTTGACGTCTTGACTTACTCAACATGGAAATTCTCTGGTTTCCCTAAAGAACGCGTTATCGGTTCAGGAACTTCACTTGACTCAGCTCGTTTCCGTCAAGCACTTGCTGAAAAATTGGATGTTGATGCTCGTTCAGTGCACGCCTACATCATGGGTGAACACGGTGACTCTGAGTTCGCTGTTTGGTCACACGCTAACATCGCTGGTGTAAACCTTGAAGAATTCCTTAAAGACACTCAAAATGTTCAAGAAGCTGAATTGATTGAATTGTTCGAAGGTGTTCGTGACGCAGCTTACACAATCATCAACAAAAAAGGTGCGACATACTACGGTATCGCAGTAGCTCTTGCTCGTATTACTAAAGCAATCCTTGACGATGAAAACGCAGTACTTCCACTTTCAGTATTCCAAGAAGGTCAATACGGAGTTAAAAACGTCTTTATCGGTCAACCAGCTGTTGTTGGTGCACATGGTATTGTTCGTCCAGTAAATATCCCATTGAACGACGCAGAAACTCAAAAAATGCAAGCATCTGCTAAAGAATTACAAGCTATCATTGACGAAGCATGGAAAAACCCAGAATTCCAAGAAGCTTCTAAAAACTAATTGTAACTAGGTTCTCATTAAATGAGAACTCCATACCGAAGACAAACATTATTCTAGTGTTTGTCTTTTTTATTTCTCCAGATATCCTATCCTTAAAAAATTTGAAACCTCTACAAAATACTTTTCAATGCAAAAAAATTTCCCGCCCTGTTTTCCGTGGTTTTTCCGATCTAAGTCAATCTTAACTTCCACATAAACTTAGCTTGATTATCAAAACTTTGTGAGTATATTTGCGGTTATTGGATACGATTCAGTCATAGATGAAGGAAAATCAATAACTTGTCCAATCTGACTAAGAAAATGTTCTTGCGGAACGAGTTCATCTAGCGTGTAAAAGACAACCTGATTGCGGTTATTGTCTGGATTTTCTTTATGAAACATAGGAAACATCTCACAACTTTTCTGACATCTATTATACGACTTTAGAAAAAATGCCCTTAGAAACTTTTAATCTAAGGGCTTTGTTTTCAGTCTGAGTTTCTTATAAAATGAGAACTTTTCTTTTTATTGTTATAAAATCTAAGATTGTACTTTTAAAAATATTACTTATCTCACTTCTTATGTATTGTATTGTAAATTCGAATACAAACACAACAACTCAAATATACTCTCACCATACAATAGATAAAATAACCTGTAGATGATACTATGAAAAATGATAAGATATAGATTTAAAACATTTTATTCCTGCAATCTCTCATACAATTCTTGCATTTGCACATCATCTGGAACTAGTTTTAAGTAAGTTTGAGCATTGACTTTTGCTTCTTCAAAATAACCCAATTCACGCAAGAGATAGATATAGTGTTCCAGAAACTCTGGATTGTCCTTTAAATCTCCTGCCAACTCTTGATAATGCTCGTAGGCAGTATCCAAATCGTCCATTTCTTGATAGGAACGAGCAATCATCCACTTGGTCAAAAGATTCTCTGGCTCATCATTTTGCAAGTCTAGAATGTCCTCATAACGTTCCTGTTCTAGATAAATAGTGGCTAGGCGGAGTAAGATTTCTTCCGTATCCTCAGCGTCTTCTTTTGCAGTAAGGAGGTAGTTTTCTGCACCACTGACATCATGCAATTCATAAGAGAATTGTGAAGCAGCCAGCAAGAGGCGAGTTTCAAAGGGATTTTTCTCTAAGCCTTGCTTAGTGATACGCAGGGCTTCTTGAACTTGATGTTCCTTATGTAAGGCCTGACTGTAACCATACTCATATCCTTCAAAATCAGGTGAAATGGTATCAAGTTGCTTAAAGTAGAGGACAGCTTTTTGGTATTCTTCTCTATCAAAGTAAAGACTGGCCAACTCAAAAGCTGTTAGGTCATCGTATTCTAACTCCAGGGCTTTTTCTAAAAACTCTGTAGCTGTTTCAAATTTCCCTAACTGGGCATAGGCAAAGCCAATCCGTTGATAGGTAGAAATGCCTGTTTGCTCATAAATAGTACGATTATCTAACTGGGCATAACCTTGAATAGCTTCTTGGTAATTTTCCAACTCACTATCCAACTCTGCTAATCCCAATATCAAGAGAGGATCCTCTGAGTAAGTCAATGCTTCTAACAATTTCTCACGCGCTACATCTGTCAAACCTTCCAGCTGGTAAAGGTCTGCTTTAAGTGCCAAAGCTGAAACATACCAGTCACTGTCAGCTTGGATTTCCTCAAGATAAGCAAAGGCTTCTTCAATTTGACCATCCTCGCTAGCAATAGCTGCCAGATTGAGATTAACCTCTGGAAAATCCTCTATGATTTTCAGGTAAATTTCCTTTGCCTGAGGATAAAAACCAATCCCTTCAAGATAGGTAGCTAACTCATACAGAAGGTCACTTGGATCATTTTCTAAAGCTTTGACGAAATAGTGATCAGCCTTGGTTAAATCTTGCTCTTCCAAAGCCTGTAACATCTGTTGACTATTGTTCACTCTTGATTTCCTCTCCCTCTAGTTCATATAGGCCACTGACTACCTTATACCATTCAAAAATGGCTGAAATGACAACTTTAGCAGAAGCATAAACCGGAATACCGAGTAAAACTCCCCAGATACCAAACATGGATCCTGAAGTCAACAAAACAAAGAGAACATTAATGGGATGGATGTTTAATTGACTTCCCAAAATCAATGGAGAGACAAAACGGCCTTCAATAGTTTGTTCTACGATAAAGACAATCACTACTTTTAAAAGCATAACTGGCCCAGCAATCAAGCCCAATACTAGGGCAGGAAGCATGGCTAAGAAGCTACCCAAATAAGGAACCAGATTTAAAATACCAGCAGTAACCCCCAACGTAACTGCATAGCGTAGACCAATGATTTTGAAGAAAATGATAAACATTACTGCTACAATAATAGCCACTGTTACTTGCCCTCTAACATAGTTGGACAACTGTTGATTCACATCTGATAAAACTTGTCCTACTGGTTCTTTCAATTTCGTTGGCATGAATTGGGTTAAATAGTTACGCAAGCCTTTCCCATCACGCAAAAGGTAAAAGAGCATGAAAGGAACGATAATCAAGGCAACAATCACTTGAGATGCCCCGCTAATAAATGCACTCACCCAATTGACTGCCTGAGATGAAACCTTACTTGCCCAAACTGTAGCCTGACTAGAGAAGTTTGTTAAAACTTGCTCTAACTGAGGTCTGAAATCATCTGGTAAACGCTTGGTGACCAAATCATTAATAACTCGATCAGCATCTTCGAGATAGATTGGTACATTTCTTGCAAAGGTTAAAACTTGACGTTGCAGATTTGGAATGGCCACTGCCAAGCCCCAAATGATAAAGAGAGCGATGATCACAAAGACAATACTGATTGCGATGACACGATTAATCTTATGCTTCTCCAACCAATCAACAATGGGATTCAGTAAATAGTATAGTAAACCAGATAGAATGACTGGCAACATCACGACTGCCAAAAAGTCTAAAACAGGTGAAAATAGAAAACTAATCTTACTTAAAATAAAAAGATTCAGTCCCAATAACAAAGTTACTAAGAATACCGTAATTGCCTTGTTATCCAAAAACCACTTGAAAAACCAAGATAGGCTAAAATGTTTCTCTTTTTGATCCATAAATACTTCCTTTCTATTGTTCTCTCATTATACCATTTTTAAATCAAAATAACTGTTTTTTAAAGTGCTTACATACTACTCAATTGCACCGCATAGCATATTATAAATTCATTTTGTGATATAATAGACTTATCTTTATAAAGAGGTAAAGTTATGAAAGAAACTGTTTATTTTGGAACTTATACACGTCGGACTTCCCAAGGGATTTACAAGGCAGACTTCGATACAGAAACTGGTCAACTTTCAAATCTAGAACTTTTTGCAGCTGAGCCAAGTCCGACCTACCTTGCCTTTGACCAACACCAACATTTATACACTGTTGGTAGTCAAGACGATAAGGGGGGGATTGCAGCCTATCAAACTGATGGAACCTTATTAAATCATGTCGTGGAAGAAGGAGCTCCCCACTGTTATGTTGCCGTTGATGAAAAGCGTGATTTGGTGTACGCAGCAAACTACCACAAGGGACAGGTCCTTGTTTATAAACGTCAGGAAGATGGTCGTCTTCTACTTAGTGATGTGGATCAACACAGTGGCCAAGGTCCACATGAAAATCAAGCTTCTCCACATGTTCACTATACAGATTTAACACCTGACCACTATCTAGTGACTTGCGTTGCGACTTGGGAACTGACCAAGTCATCACTTATGATCTTGATCAAGAAGGAAAATTATCTAAACTCTATACCTATCACAGCCAGCCAGGAGCAGGCTCACGCCATATTATTTTCCATAACCATTATAAAATTGCTTATCTCATTTGTGAACTTAATAGCACTATCGAGGTTCTAATCTACGATGGTGTTGGCGAATTTGAACGCATGCAAGTCATTTCAACTCTACCAGACGGTTATGAAGGCTTTAATGGTACTGCTGCTATTCGTCTCTCTAAAGACGGTAAATACCTCTACGCTTCTAACCGTGGTCATGATTCTATCGCAGTATATACAATCCTTGCGGACGGTAGTTTAGAGTTGTTAGAAATCGTTCCGACTCATGGTCAGACTCCACGTGATTTTGATTTGACACCGGATCAAGAATTTGTCATTGCTGTCCATCAGGACTCTGACAATGCAACCGTCTTTAAACGCAATCCTGAAACTGGTCGTCTAGCAGAACTTTCTAATGACTTCCATGTCCCAGAAGCGGTCTGCATCAGTTTTGCTAATTAATATAATTATAACTGACCAACTAACGGAGCTACACACCAAAGACAAACATCATTTTAGTGTTTGTCTTTTTTATATCTACAAATTACTCCCCCAAAAAAAGATGGAATCTTTCTCAAAACAATTTTTCCATGAAAAGTAAAAATATTTCACAGCCATCATTTATTTGTCTCACACCTAACGGAGCTAGACGGACTAATAGTGACATAATGAAAAAGAACCTTGCAAAGCAAGATTCTTTTAGTGTCTGACTTAAATAATTGTTCTTCTGGGAACTAAATCGAATTAAGCTTCGATTTCTGTAACCATACCTGAACCAACAGTACGTCCACCCTCACGGATAGAGAATGTAGTACCTTGTTCTACGGCGATTGGGTGGATCAACTCAACGTCGATTGTCACGTTATCACCAGGCATTACCATTTCAGTACCTGCTGGAAGTTCGATTGAACCTGTAACGTCAGTAGTACGGAAGTAGAATTGTGGACGGTAGTTGTTGAAGAATGGAGTGTGACGTCCACCTTCTTCTTTAGTAAGGATGTAAACTTCACCTTTGAATTTAGTGTGTGGGTTGATTGAACCTGGTTTAGCGATAACTTGTCCACGTTCGATTTCGTCACGTTGAACACCACGAAGAAGGACACCTACGTTATCTCCGGCAAGACCTTCGTCAAGTTGTTTACGGAACATTTCAACACCAGTAACAACTGCTTTTTGAGTTTCTTCTTTGATACCAACGATTTCGATTTCGTCGTTGACTTTAACGATACCACGGTCGATACGTCCTGAAGCAACTGTACCACGTCCAGTGATTGAGAATACGTCTTCGACTGGAAGAAGCAATGGTTTGTCAGTGTCACGTTCTGGTTCTGGGATGTACTCATCAACTGTGTTCATCAATTCCATAACGATGTCTTCGTATTTAGTGTCACCTTCAAGGGCTTTAAGAGCTGAACCTTGGATAACTGGAAGATCGTCACCTGGGAAGTCGTATTCTGACAATAGGTCACGGATTTCCATTTCAACCAATTCAAGCAATTCTTCGTCGTCAACCAAGTCAACTTTGTTCATGAAGACGATAAGGTGTTTAACACCAACCTGACGTGAAAGAAGGATGTGCTCACGAGTTTGTGGCATTGGTCCGTCAGTTGAAGCTACTACAAGGATAGCTCCGTCCATTTGAGCGGCACCAGTGATCATGTTTTTAACGTAGTCCGCGTGTCCTGGAGCGTCGATGTGAGCGTAGTGACGTTTTTCAGTTTCGTACTCAACGTGCGCAGTGTTGATTGTGATACCGCGTTCGCGTTCTTCTGGAGCAGCATCGATAGACGCATAGTCTTTAGGTTGGTTAACTGATGAAGGCAAGCGACGTGCCAAAACAGTTGTGATAGCTGCAGTTAGGGTAGTTTTACCGTGGTCAACGTGTCCGATAGTACCAATGTTAACGTGTGGTTTACTACGATCGTATTTTTCTTTTGCCATTTGAGTAAAAGCCTCCAATAAAATATATTTTATAGATAGACAGTAGGCAATACAGTCTAACTTTCCTTACTATTTTATCAAATTTCAGCTAAATTGCAAGTGTTTTACAAAGTTTTTGTGAATTATTCTTAATCTACTAATCTAAACGGCACTTCCACTCCTATCACTTGCCTAAATAAAAAGAAAAATCAGGAATTTCCTGACTTTTACTTAGCTAATTCTCTTTCTCGTTCTTTCATTATTTTATGATTTTCATACAAACGTGATAAAAACTTAGAAATTTCTTTCAAGATAGAATAGGTTGGTACTGCGACAATCATGCCAATGACACCATAGATATTACTTGATAACAAAAGCAATACTAAAATCGTAATTGGATGAACCTTCATTACCCCACCAACGATTCGAGGGTAGAGGATATTTCCATCTACTTGTTGAATAATCAGCATATAAACAACTGCAATCAGCATTCTATGAGGATCAGTAAAGACATTAGCGATAATCATTGGAATCAAGCCAATACTTGGTCCTACATAAGGAATGAGATTGGCTAATCCTGAAAAGATGGCGAAGACCAATGCATATTTTAAACCAATAATACTATATCCAATAAAGGCCAAACACCCAATAATAATCGCATCAATTGCAACTCCACTAATATAGCGAGCAATTGTCGCATTCAAATTCTTTAATAGGCCTGCAATATGTAGCTTATCTCTCTTTAAAACAGTACGTTCAAGCATCGGCAAGAACTTGTTACCGTCTAACAAAAAATAAATTAAGAACACAGGGGTCATGATAATAATCAAAACGGTACTAAAGAGCGCAGATAAGACACTTCCAACACTATTCGTCACACTATTTAAGATATTTTGTAGAATATCTACATAGGATAGATTTAATTGTTGAATTGTCGCTTGAATATCTAAATTTTGAAAGGCTGGATAAGTAGATAAATCCACAATCAAATCTTGCAAACGACTATAAATTGTCTGACTTGTTGCTATCAAACTGGTCAACTGATTAATCAAAATCGGTAAAAGATAAACTACCCCAATAACTAGCCCCCAGACCAAGGTACACAAGGTTAGTAAAATACCAATGATACGGTTAATTTTGAAATACTTTTGTAAAAAATTTACAATAGGATTGGTCAAATAATATAAAAAACCACCTAAAAGAAAGGGAATCATTATAGTGTTTGCAACGCTTACAAAAGGTGTAATAATCGCTCCCATCTGTCTCCATAAATAGAAGATGATGGTTAATAGTAAAATCTCACTGGTCCAAAAAAATAATTTATTCTTACGAAACATGAAGTACCTCCATTCATCTATTTTACCACACTTTCAAAAAAGCTTCTTTCTTCTATCATGAAACTGGGAATATTTTTTTCTTTATGATAGAATAAACTTACTATGAAAAAAATAATTTTAACTCTTTTAAGCCTTTCCGTTATTGGCTCAGCATCTACTGTTGCTGCCCAAGATTTTAATATTGCTGCTAAACATGCAATTGCTGTTGAGGCGAATACTGGTAAAATTCTCTATGAGAAAGATGCAACCCAGCCAGTTGAAATTGCTTCAATCACAAAGTTAATTACTGTTTATCTTGTCTATGAAGCCTTGGAAAACGGCAGTATTACACTATCAACTCCGGTAGATATTTCTGATTATCCTTACAAATTAACGACAAATTCTGAAGCGAGTAACGTTCCTATGGAAGCTCGTAATTATACTGTCGAACAACTACTTGAGGCAACCCTGGTATCTAGCGCCAACAGTGCGGCTATTGCGCTAGCTGAGAAAATTGCTGGCTCAGAAAAAGATTTCGTCGATATGATGCGGGAAAAACTCTTGGAATGGGGAATTTCGGATGCAACTGTTGTCAATACGACGGGGCTTAACAATGAGAGTCTAGGTGATAACATTTACCCAGGCTCTAAAAAAGATGAGGAAAATAAGCTCAGTGCTTATGATGTCGCTATCGTTGCTCGCAACCTCATCAAAAAATACCCACAAGTCTTAGAAATCACGAAAAAACCTTCTTCTACTTTTGCTGGAATGACAATCACTTCTACCAATTACATGTTAGAGGGTATGCCTGCTTATCGCGGTGGTTTTGATGGATTAAAAACAGGGACCACAGATAAGGCTGGAGAGTCTTTTGTTGGTACTACTGTCGAAAAAGGCATGAGGGTTATCACAGTTGTTTTGAATGCGGATCATCAAGACAATAATCCTTACGCTCGCTTCACAGCTACATCTTCACTAATGGATTATATCTCTTCTACATTCACACTTCGCAAAATCGTTCAGAAAGGTGATGCCTATCAAGATAGCAAAGTCCCTGTACAAGATGGGAAAGAAAATACAGTCACTGCTGTTGCCAAAGATGATATTTCTCTAATTGAACGTGTTGGAGGTCAATCTTCCAAGTCTATTCAATTCACGCCTGATTCTAAAGCAATCCCAGCACCACTTGAAGCCGGAACAGTGGTTGGACATTTGACTTATGAAGACTCAGACTTGATTGGTCAAGGTTACATCACCACAGAACGTCCTAGTTTTGAAATGGTAGCAGAAAAGAAAGTAGAAAAAGCCTTCTTCTTAAAAGTTTGGTGGAATCAGTTTATCCGCTTTATCAACGAGAAGCTATGATATAATAAACTTCTTAAAGCTAAAAAATAAATATTATGTTTAAAGAAAAAGAAGGGGAATCTGTATAATACAGAACTCCCTTCTTTTTTAAACTTAATTTATTGATAGCAAAAATCCCCTAAATCTTAGATTAATACTATCTAAAATCTAGGGGATTGATTGTATAAATACTATTTTAAAATCTTGATTCTAGTTCATTTCTTTAAAGGCTGCTTCTGCATCCTCGTTGCTGATGACACCAAATTGAATCTTTCCAATCTTTCCTTGACTATCAATCAGGTATTCTGTAGGAATGCTTCGAATTTGATAAGCTTGGAAGGTGGTTCCTTTTGTGTCATAAAGTACTGGGATATCTTTATATCCTTGATCTTGGAACCATTGTGGAAATTGCTCGACAGTTTTTTCACCTTGAATTCCTGGTGCAATGACACTAAGAATTTCAAAATCACGATCTGGTTTCGCTGCTAATTCCATCAACTCAGGCATACTTTTCTTACATGGACCACACCATGAAGCCCAAAACTTCAAGTAGACTTTTTTCCCCTTATAATCAGATAACTTAACTTCTTTACCATCCATAGATTGCAAGGTGAAGTCTGGAGCATCTTTTCCAACAGCAATTTGTTGTACAGGCGTTTGTTGCTGTTGTTTTGGGGATTGTTCCGGTGCTTGAGTCTTTTTAGTCTCTTCCTCGCCACAGGCCATCAATACAACTAGTGACAAGAGGCTTAAGCCAGCAAACATTACTTTTTTCATCTTTTTCTCCTTTATTCAAAAATACCAGCTAGAACATTTACTTGTCCTAATAGTAACAAAATTCCCATTAAAATAATGAGGAAACCACCAATTTTCTTCAGTAGCATCATATGGCGCTTGAGTTTACTAAAATAAGGCATCACTACGCCTGAAGCTAGAGCCAAGACCAAGAAAGGAATGGCCATTCCCAGAGTGTAAATAAGAGTATAGATAGCTCCTTGCCAAGCGCCATTACCTCCAGAAGCCGCAAGTGCTAAGACAGAACTTAAAACCGGCCCAATACAAGGCGTCCAACCAAAGCTAAAGGTAATACCAAGTAAAAAAGCTGACCAATAACGATTAGAATCTGATTTTTTAAAGGTAAAGCTTTTTTGAACCTCTAATTTCTTAAAATGAAAAATTTCCATCTGGTGAAGGCCCAAAATGATAATAATTGTTCCCATGACATATCGAAACCAATTTGCATAGAGAATATTACCAAAGTAACCAGCACCAAATCCTAAGATAAAGAAAATGAGAGAGATACCTGCAATAAAGCAAAGTGTTCGAATCAAACCTGACCAGGCAACTTTTTTCCCAAATAATGAAAAACTTTTTGCACTATCCTGATCATCCAATAAGATACCAGTATAGACAGGTAACAGAGGGAAAATGCAAGGGGAAAAGAAGGACAAGATCCCTGCTAGAAAAACAGAGATTGAAAATACTATCGTTTCCAATAAAGAACCAACTTTCTTAATAATTCTAATTCTATTTTACTATAATCAATTTTATTTGTATGATTTCTGCTACGCAAATTGAACTATGCAATCTTTTAATTATCTTTTATATCTCTAGACAATTCTAATTTTGCATCAGTTTTGCTCCCTAAGAAAACATAAAAAATGAACTTGGTAACTCAAGTTCATTTTTTTCTTATAGTCTATTTCCGACATTAATACGGTTAATGGCACGTTGCAGTGCAATCTTCGCACGACGTTCTTGGTCAATCAAGTGTTTGTCGTGTGCTTCTTCAATTTCACGCTCTGCTCGAAGTTTGGCACGTTCTGCACGACTAACGTCGATATCACGAGCACGTTCTGCAGAGTCAGCAACAATTGTGACAACGCCATTGGCAACTTCGATAACGCCCCCGTTCACTGCAATCCAGTTCACGTGATTTTCATCATCTACACGTTTAACCTTAACCTCATCAACTGCTAAAACTGCAATCATATTTTCATGTCGTGGCAAGATTCCCATCTCACCATCCAGAGTTCGAACTGATACAAAGCTGGCATGGTGATCATAGACGAGACCATCTGGTGTCACGATCTGGACAGTTAACTGAGCCATAGATCACCTCTTAAAATCCCATTTTTTCAGCTTTTGCAATCACATCTTCGATAGAACCTACACCACGGAAGGCATCTTCTGGCAAGTGGTCATGTTTACCATCAAGGATTTCCTTAAAGCCACGAACAGTTTCAGCAACTGGGACATAAGAACCTGGCTGACCAGTAAATTGTTCAGCAACGTTAAAGTTTTGTGACAAGAAGAACTGGATACGACGTGCACGAGCCACCAAGGTCTTTTCTTCATCAGAAAGCTCATCCATACCAAGGATAGCAATGATATCTTGCAACTCATGGTAACGTTGAAGGACTCGTTTTACCTCAGCAGCAACTGCATAGTGCTCTTCTCCAACGATTTCAGGTGCCAAGGCACGTGAGCTTGAAGCAAGTGGGTCAACGGCTGGGTAGATACCCAACTGTACCAACTTACGTTCCAAGTTTGTTGTTGAATCCAAGTGAGCGAAAGCTGTTGCTGGCGCTGGGTCAGTATAGTCATCCGCAGGCACATAGATAGCTTGGATAGAGGTTACAGAACCCTTCTTAGTTGATGTGATACGCTCTTGTAATTGACCCATTTCCGTAGCAAGTGTTGGTTGGTAACCAACGGCTGATGGCATACGACCTAAAAGGGCAGATACTTCTGAACCAGCCTGAGTGAAACGGAAGATATTGTCAATAAAGAGAAGCACGTCTTGGCCTTCTACATCACGGAAGTATTCGGCGATTGTCAAACCAGTAAGGGCAACACGCATACGTGCTCCTGGTGGCTCATTCATCTGACCAAATACCATGGCTGTTTTCTCAATTACGCCTGATTCTTTCATTTCCCAGTAAAGGTCGTTCCCTTCACGAGTACGTTCCCCAACACCGGTAAATACTGAAATACCACCGTGTTCTTGGGCAATGTTGTGAATCAATTCTTGGATTAAGACGGTTTTACCAACTCCGGCACCACCGAAAAGTCCAACTTTACCACCTTTAAGGTAAGGGGCAAGAAGGTCGATAACCTTAATCCCTGTTTCAAGGATTTCAGAAGAGGTAGACAACTCATCAAAAGTTGGAGCTTTTTTATGAATTGGCTGACGCTCTGCATCTTCTGTAAAAGGAGCTTCCAAGTCAATGGTATCTCCCAAAACGTTGAAGACACGTCCCAAAGTTTCTTTACCTACTGGTACAGAGATTGGACGACCTGTGTCCAATACTTCCATTCCACGAGTCAAACCATCTGTTGATTCCATGGCGATAGTACGAACCATACCATCTCCCAACTCCAAGGCTACTTCAAGGACGATTTTTGTTTTTCTTTCGTCATTTTTGTAGACGACAAGTGCATTGTTAATCTCAGGAAGTTTTTCCCCTGCTGCAAACAAGACGTCTACAACGGGACCGATAACCTGAGCAATTTTACCTGAACTCATCTCCTTCTCCTATTCTATATAAGATACTGTCGGTCCCTAGCTTAACTAGGTCCTAAGTTCATTTTCATACGAGCTGGACTAGTGCCTATTCTAAGGCACTAGCTCCTGCTACGATTTCTGTAATTTCTTGTGTAATCGCCGCCTGTCTGGCACGGTTATACTGAATTGTCAAATCATTAATGACTTTCTTAGCATTATCTGTCGCTGTTTGCATGGCTGTCATACCTGCAGCATTTTCAGCTGTCTTAGCATCGATAATAGCCCCGTAAATCATACTTTCTGCAAACTGAGGCAACAACTGCTCCAAAATTTCTTCTCGGCTAGTTTCCAATTCAAAGGTCAAGCTGTAACTGTCATCTGCTTCATTTGGATCCAAGTCAACAATTGGAAGCATTTGTTCTACACGCATTTGACTGGTTAGCGTATTGACATGGTGGTTATAGCAGACATAGAGTTCATCAAAAAGTTCATTTTGATACATTTCAACTGTTTTTGAAATAATCTTACGGACTTCATCAAAGCTAGGTTGGTCTGCCAAGCCACGTAATTCATAAAGTGGTTGAATACCACGAGCCTTAAAGAAATCAGCTCCCATTCCACCAATACAAATCATTTCAAAACCTTTACCATCTGGATGGTATTCTTCTTTCAGCTCCATAATGGCTTTCAGAATAGAGGAATTATAACCTCCAACCAAACCGCGGTCTGAAGTAATGACGATATAACCTGTCTTCTTAACTGGACGACTAATCAACATCGGATTGGTTGAACTGCCGGCTCCATTACCATGAAGAATATCCGTCAAAAGTTTACGAACTTTCTGAGCATAAACTTGGAAGTTGCGAGCAGCTTCTTCAGAACGACCTAGCTTAGCAGCTGATACCATCTGCATGGCATTAGTGATTTGACTCGTATTTTTTGTTGAGGCGATTTTTGTTTTAATATCATTTAGAGATACTGCCATCTGACACCTCTATTCTTATTGGAAGCTGGTTTGATTGAGAAACTCTGTAATCGCATCATCCAAGACTGCTTCGTCTGGCAAGTCTTTTGTATCACGAATGGTTTCCAAAATCTCTGGATGTTGAGCATCAAAGAAGGCATGGAACTCTTCCTCAAAACGAACAATTTCATCTACTGGAACAGTATCCAAGAAACCATGTGTCAAAGCATAGAGAATGGTTACTTGTTTCTCAACAGGTAATGGTTTGTGAACAGGTTGTTTCAAGACTTCAACTGTACGACGTCCACGGTTCAACTTAGCCTGTGTTGCTGCGTCCAAGTCAGAACCAAACTTAGTGAAGGCTTCCAACTCACGGTATGAAGCAAGGTCGATACGAAGTGTACCAGCAACCTTTTTCATGGCTTTAATTTGTGCAGAACCACCTACACGAGATACAGATGAACCCGCGTCAATGGCTGGACGAATACCCGCATTGAAGAGACCATCACCAAGGAAGATTTGTCCATCAGTGATTGAAATCACGTTGGTTGCGATATATGCAGAGATATCTCCTGCTTGTGTCTCGATAAACGGTAGGGCTGTAATAGATCCACCACCAAGTTCATCAGAAACTTTAGCTGAGCGCTCAAGCAAACGGCTGTGAAGGTAGAAAACATCCCCTGGGAAGGCTTCACGACCTGGAGGACGACGAAGCAAAAGAGACAGTTCACGATAAGCTACCGCTTGTTTTGAAAGATCATCATAAACGATCAAAACATGCTTCCCTTGGTACATAAATTCCTCTGCCATGGCAACCCCAGCATAAGGAGCTAGGAAGAGCAATGGAGATGGTTGTGAAGCAGAGGCTGTCACAACGATTGTGTAGTCCAAGGCACCGTACTGACGAAGTGTTTCTACTTGCGTACGAACTGTTGATTCTTTCTGTCCAATCGCTACGTAGATACAGATCATATCTTGACCCTTTTGGTTCAAGATTGTATCAATCGCAATTGTTGTTTTCCCTGTCTGACGGTCACCGATAATCAACTCACGTTGACCACGACCAATCGGTACAAGGGCGTCAATAGCTTTCAAACCAGTTTGCAATGGTTCTGATACAGACTTACGTTGCATAACACCAGGAGCTGGTGCTTCTACTGGACGAGTTTTATCAGTGTGGATTTCTCCAAGACCGTCAACTGGACGACCAAGCGGATCCACAACACGACCAATCAGACTTTCACCTACTGGGACTTCCATGATTTTACCTGTACGGCGGATTGTATCGCCTTCACGGATATCTGTAAAGTCACCTAGGATGATAATACCAACGTCTGTTGACTCCAAGTTTTGAGCCATCCCATAAGAGCCGTTTTCAAAAATCAACAACTCTCCACTCATGGCATTTTCAAGGCCGTGAGCACGCGCGATACCGTCCCCGATATAGGTTACAACACCTGTTTCAGTCACATCAAAATTGGGTTTGAAATTTTCAATTTGTTGCTTAATTAAAGCGCTGATTTCTTGTGCGTTAATTGCCAAAAGAACACCACTTTCTATTTCAAATTTTCTTTAACAACTTTAAGTTGTTGTTTAATACTCACATCAATTGTCTTGTGATTGGCAAAAATGACAAAACCACCAATAAGACTTTCATCGATTTGCTCTTTTACACTCCTTACTTTAAGAGACATTTTTTTCTCAATCAAAGGGAGCAAGCGACTCTTCTGTTCATCAGTTAAAGGATGAGCTGACCTAATCGTCACTTCAAATCGATTTGTTTCTTTTTCAAGTCGGTTCAAGCAATCTACAAGAATATCATAAAAAAGATTTGCTCTGTGATTGCAGATAAGAACCTGAATAAAGTTTTGCAATAAAGTCGACACTGAATCTTGGAAGAACGCAATCGTTTTTTCCTTGTCAGACTCGTCTACTGCCACTTTTTTTAAAAAAGAAGGTAAGCCTGTTTCTTCAGCAACTTGCTTGATTTGAGCTAAGTCTGAAAAGATACGGTCTTCTTCTCCTTTTTCTAAAACCAATTGGACAAAAGGCATGCTGTATTTTTCAATTACCTTTACTGTTTTCTTGTCCATTAAGCTTCTCCTAGCTGATCGATATACTGATCAATGAGTTCTTTATGGGCATGACCGTCAAGGTTTTGTGAGATGATTTTACCAGCCAAGCTGATTGTCAAATCTGCTACCTCACCCTTAACGCTTTGTAAAGCTTCAGCTTTATTTTGAGCAATTTCTTGGTTCGCTTTTTCTTTCAAGCGTCCTGCTTCTAGCTTAGCATCTGCTAAAATACTAGCTTTGCTTTTCTCAGCTGTTTCTTTCGCATTCTCAATGATTGTCTTAGCTTCTTTGCGGCTACCAGCCAATTCATCTTCGCGTTTCTGAGCCAATACTTCTGCTTTTTGACGTGCTTGTTCAGCTCCGTCAATATCTGCTGCAATTTTTTCTGCTCTTTGTTCGAAAATGCTAGCCAAATTTGACCAAGCATATTTCTTAACCAAGACTAGCAAGAGAATAAAGGAACCAGCGATTAGTATAAAATCACCAAGTAATTCACCTACTGTTACATTCATAAACTACTCCTTTCTATTCTTCATCATTAATTTTATTTCCTAGGTACATTGAAGATAACAATGTAAATACATATGCTTGTACACAAGAAATAAAAACAGAAAATGCAGTCCAGATTAGATTTGTTCCAAAAGCAATAGGATACCAATAGAAGGCCTGATGAGAAAGTAGGACTAACATACTTGCCATCACTTCCCCTGCAAAGATATTACCAAAGACCCGCAATGCAAGTGAAAGGAGATTGGTAACTTCTTCCAAGAGATTCATTGGTGTCATAAAACCTGGTGTTACAAATGCTTTTAAATACTTTTTGATTCCACGACGACGAATTCCTTCTACGTGTGTCATTAAGATAATTGTAAAAGACAAGACCAAGTCAAATGACAAATTTGCTGTTGGTGAGGTCCAAAGATTTACACCATCTGTAGTCTGAATTCTAGCCATTAAGCCAATATTATTTGCAATGGCCATAAATAGGAATAAACAGAAATAAAAGAGAGAATAATCCTTTATCATTGGACCAAGGTTTGATTTTGTAAATCCAACAACAAAATCAAATAAATACTCTAATACATTTTGTTTTCCTGTGGGTCTCAAAGTCATATTTCGAGTTGCCCAATAAATAAAGCCAAAAATAAGTGCTACAGTCAACAAAGTCAAAACTACTATGGTTAAATTAAAGGTAACAGGACCAATATTGATGGTTGGATTAATACTTTCTTCCATCTAAAATCCTCCCTTTTTCAATTTATACTTCTTTTATTTGATGATAAATGAAAAGACAAGAGTAACGAAGAAAGTACCTTCAATAAAGGCAACCCCTAGGATCATCAAACTACGTAGTTCTGAGATGATATCTGGTTGGCGAGCAACTGATTTCAACAAACCGTTCATCAACATACCTTCACCAAGAGATACACCCATACAGGCAAGACATAGACCGAAAAATGTTAAATTCATGACGAATTCTCCTTTTAATTAAAATTTACTTACTTAGTTTAGTCCTAAAAATTGGATTTGTCAACTTTTTACTTACGTTGAAAGCGTTTAATGAAAATTATTTACAATTTTACTATTTTTAAGTCTATTATATAGAAAACTTTGGAAAAAACTTGTAACAAATCCCTCCATTATCTAGGTCTTTCTGAAAAATAATGAAAATCCGAGATGAAATCTCGGATGGAAATTAATATATTTTCTTTAACCTAATGCTCTTTAGTAAGTAGGATTAAAGGGAAAGCAACTAGAAAGCTTTCGTCTCCTGCACGCTTATTAAGCACGAACTGTGACGCTGGTGCCATCTTCCTTATAAAGATTGATAAGTCCTTCTTTGAGAGCTCGAACCATATCTCCAGCTTGAACAGGTTGTGGAACCTTGATAGTCAAGAGTTCCATTGGATTTGGAGCGCGGTCAATTTTATTGCCTTTGGCATCATGTAAATCTTCGATATACGTTTCAAAATGACGGAAACCTGGGCCATAAAACTCAACTTGGTCGCCTTCGTTAATAACGTTCCGTTGACGAATAGTTGCTGTTTGTGTTGCATCATCATAAGAAACCACTTCAGCGACAAACTTATACTCAGGAATTTTACGACGAGCACCAAACAACTGCTCATTTTCAGATGGTGT
Source organism: Streptococcus sp. KR (assembly GCF_002238115.1). Taxonomy (GTDB): domain Bacteria; phylum Bacillota; class Bacilli; order Lactobacillales; family Streptococcaceae; genus Streptococcus. The sequence goes on from NZ_NGVM01000005.1 coordinate 28,645, forward strand.
ACCATAGTAGAAACCTGTTGCTAATTCACGTTGGGCAACCTTCCACATCTCATCCACCAAGTCTTGTTTGATAGCTTCAAACTTTTCAGGACTTTCAAGATATGCATCCACAGCCGCCTTGTAGCAGTTGGTTACTGTTGATACGTAGTGAATAGACTTCATGCGTCCTTCGATTTTTAGACTGTCCACACCATTTTCAATCATATCTGGAATATGGTCAATCATGGACATGTCAACGGCTGACATTGAAAATTCTTCTGGAATCTCACCTTTAAGACTCTTACGTTCCTTCCCAAATGGCATATCGTAAAGGTCGTATTTCCAACGGCATGACTGAGAGCATCCACCACGGTTGGCATCACGCATACTCATGTGGTTAGAAAGGGTACAACGACCAGAGTAAGAAATACACATGGCTCCGTGGACAAAGGCTTCAATCTCAACATCTGTACGTTTGCGAATTTCAGCTAATTCTTCCATTGAAACCTCACGCGCCAAAACAACACGAGTTAAGCCCAGTTCCTTCCAGAACTCAAGAGTTTCATAGTTAGTGGCACTTGCTTGGGTAGAGAGGTGGATTTCAAGACCTGGTGCTTCTGTCGCTGCAATCATAATCAAGGCTGGGTCAGACACGATAACTGCCGCGATTCCGATATCACGTAGTTTACGGAACCACTCACCAGCACCAGCTTCATTTCCTTCGTGCATCACCATGTTGGCAGCTACATAGACCTTTGCACCGTACTTGGCAGCAAACTGGACGCCTTCTTCCATCTGTTCAAAGGTAAAGTTTCCAGCACGGCTACGAAGACCATAGGCCTGACCACCGATAAAGACAGCATCTGCTCCATACTGAACAGCTACCTTTAGCTTCTCTAAAGTCCCTGCAGGTGATAAAACCTCAGGACGTTTTAATGTTTTTGTCATGTTTTCTCCTATTTGCAATATAAAAGTTTGACGTTTTTCCTTCTCATTTTATAGTAAATAAGCCATAAAATCAAGCCTAGACAGATTGTTTTGACAATTCTAATCTTTGACAATTCTAATCTTTTAAGAAAGCAAAAAATCTAGCCTTTCTAGACTAGTTATTCTCAAGATAAAATTCAAAACGTTCGCCAACATACTGACTTTTCACGTATTCAAAAGCTGTCCCGTCTTCTAGGTAGGAAACCTGAGTCAAACCAAGAATAGCATGTCCTCTTTCAACTTCCAAATAGTGGGCAATCTTTTCTTTAGCAAGACGAGCATAAATAGTCTGTTGTGATTTACCAATACGATAGCCATGTTTTTGTAGAGTTTGGAAGAAATGACTGGTAATTTCTTCTTTTTTAAAGTTCTTAATAAATTTCTCAGGAATGGATGCAACTTCATAAACCAGAGGAATATTGTCAGCATAGCGAACCCGCTCCATTCGGATAATATTCTCCGTTGGAGAAATTCCTAGCTTGGCAACTTCCTGTTCATTAGGAATAGTTTTTCTGTAGGAAATAAGCTGGCTAGAGGGGACTTTGCCTTGGGACTTAACAATTTCAGTAAAACTGGTTGTCCCTCGCATCTTTTCTTGTACTCGAGTACTGGAAACAAAGGTGCCACTTCCTACACGGCGCTCTAAGACGCCTTCTTCAACTAATAGAGATACGGCTTGGCGGAGGGTCATGCGACTGACCTCAAACTGCTCTGCTAAATCTCGTTCACTAGGAAGTCTCTCCCCAATAGCCCAACGGTGATCGTCAATATCCTTTTTAATCTGATCATGGATTTTCATATAAGCAGGTAGCATATTTTTCACTTCATTTCTATCTTTTCTCTATTGTACCCCAATAAACTAGAAAAAGTCAAACTTCGCCTTGTTTAGTTGGTAATTCGCCCTTATTTGTGATAGAATATTGAAAAAAGATATTTCTTTTGAGAAAGGAAAAAGATGAGCAACATTTCAACTGATTTGCAAGATGTAGAAAAAATCATCGTATTGGACTATGGTAGCCAATACAACCAGCTGATTTCACGCCGTATCCGTGAGATTGGTGTTTTTTCAGAACTAAAAAGCCATAAAATTTCAGCTGCTGAAGTTCGTGAAATCAATCCTGTAGGAATTATCCTATCAGGTGGTCCAAACTCTGTATACGAAGATGGTTCATTTGATATTGACCCAGAAATCTTCGAACTTGGAATTCCAATTTTGGGAATCTGTTACGGTATGCAGTTGTTGACACATAAACTTGGAGGAAAAGTTGTTCCTGCAGGTGATGCTGGAAATCGTGAATACGGTCAATCAACTCTAACTCATACACCATCAGCTCTTTTTGAATCAACACCTGATGAACAGACTGTTTTGATGAGTCATGGTGACGCAGTTACTGAGATTCCTGCTGATTTTGTTCGTACTGGAACTTCAGCTGACTGTCCATATGCAGCCATTGAAAACCCAGATAAACACATTTACGGTATCCAATTCCACCCAGAAGTTCGTCATTCTGTATACGGAAATGATATCCTTCGTAACTTTGCCCTTAACATCTGTAAGGCTAAAGGTGATTGGTCAATGGATAACTTCATCGATATGCAGATCCAAAAAATCCGTGAGACTGTCGGTGATAAACGTGTCCTTCTTGGTCTATCCGGTGGGGTTGATTCATCTGTAGTTGGGGTTCTTCTCCAAAAGGCTATTGGTGATCAATTGATCTGTATCTTCGTGGACCACGGTCTTCTTCGTAAAGGAGAAGCGGACCAAGTTATGGACATGCTTGGTGGTAAGTTTGGTTTGAATATCGTCAAAGCAGACGCTGCTAAACGTTTCCTTGACAAACTTGCTGGCGTTTCTGACCCAGAACAAAAACGTAAAATCATCGGTAATGAATTTGTGTATGTATTTGATGACGAGGCAAGTAAGCTCAAAGATGTGAAATTCCTTGCTCAAGGTACCTTATATACAGACGTTATCGAGTCTGGTACAGATACAGCTCAAACTATCAAGTCACACCACAACGTGGGTGGTCTTCCAGAAGACATGCAGTTTGAATTGATTGAACCACTCAACACTCTCTATAAAGACGAAGTTCGTGCCCTTGGTACAGAGCTTGGTATGCCAGACCATATCGTATGGCGCCAACCATTCCCAGGACCAGGACTTGCTATCCGTGTTATGGGTGAAATCACTGAAGAAAAGCTAGAAACAGTTCGTGAGTCAGACGCTATTCTTCGTGAGGAAATTGCTAAAGCAGGTCTTGACCGCGATATCTGGCAATACTTCACTGTCAACACAGGCGTTCGTTCAGTCGGTGTTATGGGTGACGGTCGTACTTATGACTACACGATTGCAATCCGTGCGATCACTTCTATCGATGGTATGACTGCTGACTTTGCCAAAATTCCTTGGGAAGTTCTTCAAAAGATTTCTGTGCGTATCGTAAATGAAGTGGATCATGTTAACCGTATCGTCTACGATATTACAAGTAAACCACCTGCAACAGTTGAGTGGGAATAGAGTTAATGAGTTAAAAAAAGCCTAGAAATCAATATTTCTAAGGCTTTTTATTTTGCTTTAACAACAATTTAACAACAAAAACTATTTTTCAGTATTTAAACCTAATATCATTTTAACCTTTTTGGTACTTTCTATATACATACCTTTCTTAGACTCGCTAACAATTCTAGCATAGTCTCTATTATCTTCAGACAATTCATAAATACGATAAAAATTATTATTAAATTAAACCCCACTAATCAAATCATTTTCTTCATTCATTATTTCATCGCTACATCAAGTTTCTGAATATATTTCTATTAAACCTTCATAAACAGTTAAACAATAAACCCTGATTAATCAATTTTTAAATGTATCTTACCCTTTACTACATCCGGTATATGCTTTGAAGTAATTTCATATTCGACAGTTTGAGGTACATTTTCAAACATTAGTATCGATGGAAATGCCATTGAGGAGTTATGTTTCAAATACTCAATGCCAAATCTTAAAATATCAAATTCTGAATTTGTAAAATTTTTATATATAAATATGTGTTCTAAAGAGTTTTTATAGTTGTATTTTTGATCTTCATAACCAGGTCTCGTAGTATATGCGATAAGTGGATTAATATTAATTCTTTCTATATTTGATGGGATTATTTGAAAATAAGCGTAAGCATCAACTGAGTCACTTTCTTCAATTTTAAATAGCAATTCATCTAACTCAATTTCCTGTATCTCCTCAATTATGTTCTCCCCTGGATAAAGTAAGTTATTATGTTTTAATAGACAACCTTTTGGTACCATCAGTTTTATATCGATATCTTCATCATATGTTTCACCTAAGTTAGAAACGATTAGTTCGACAAATTTAATGTTATCTATGTATGTGAAATATTCAATGTACTCTTTGTAAGATATTATTTCCCAATATAATTTGTTTAATTTAGAAAAGCGTTTCTTTTCCTTGTCAGACCCTATATACGAAGGACCACTGTTACCGAAAGGAATTTGTACCTGAAGTTTATGTTTCATTAAATTCCCTAAATACCAAAAATTTTCATGTAGTTTGATTTGGTTTTCTTTAGCGAAATCATTTATAGTATATTTGAATTTATCACTAATGGCCACAGAATCAGCTATTTGATAAAGAAAATCAACATTCGCATCTTCTTTTGAAGGCATAGTCAACATTTTACTTTTATCTTCTAATATATCTGCTTCTTCAGAAATTACGGTACTGTTTAGTTCATCTATATATTCGTTAATCTTACTTTACTTTTCATTAATAAATTTTGACTCCAGTAAACTAAATTGTTTAGGTAAAATATTTTCGTCAGATAATGTTTTTTTATCCCTTATTGTCAAAAACGGTTTTATATTTTCGTTTTGATAAGTTTCTTTTTCTGAAATTAATTTTAAAAAATAAAGTGATAGATGATTTGTAAAAAGCCTTTGAAAATCAATCTCATCTTTAACTATAAAAAATATCCCTCTATCTTTATATCTTTCTTTAAATTCTTGCACTTTTTCATATTGCTTAATGTCTATATTAGACGGAATTATCGGAGCTTCTAAAAAGTACATAAAAACTTGTTTGTCAGCTGATAGCATCTCCTCAATTTCTTCTTCCGTTCCGGATCCATAATTATCTGTTGCAGTACCAAATCTTGTCCAAAATATAGCAACAGCTGCATCACATTCCCTAACAATTTGCTTATTTAATAATTCCTGTGGTTTATCACCTGATTCAGGAAAGCTATCCGTTGACCAATGCTTGATTGATACTTGTATATTATTCAAACTACCATACAGTTTATTAAAATTATCAACAGCTTCCTTAATTAATTGAAGATAGCCAGGGCAAGAAATTAATAAATCGTAAATAGTCACTCCTTCTCTTGGCATCCATGTATCCTCCGAAAATTTAATACTATACAAATTTAACCTATTGTAATTATAAAGCAAAAAAACAGCAAAATCAAATTCTCTTACTGTTTTATTGGTTATAAACAATTGGAAATGAATGTTTTAGAACAAAGGTATCTACAACACAAAAGAGCAAATTAGGCTATATTAATAGCATTTATCCCTTAGCGACTGCTCTTGTAGAAACTTATGGCAATGATGTAAAGCCATATTGGAAAAAAGATGATATTAATAAGGCAACAGAGAAAGCCAGTAATCGTATAGTGAGATTTATCTTTGGATAAAAAATAGTGTAGGCTGAAGAGAATTCTTTAAAACTAGCTTGCTACAATTATTCTTTGACAGATCTAAATGAAGTAACAATAGAAAATAAGAACGGAAATAGATTTTCCTGTAAGATAATACCGCTGGATCATGAACTTCAGTGGTATTATTTTTTATGATCTCAATATTAGGAAAATTTTTCAACCTCTACTCCTCTTTTTAAATCCCTGAAACCATGCTATAATATAGTAAGTATAGCTCCAATAACCTGATTATAAAAGTCAGCGATAAAGATTTCTTACATCATCCGTAAGTATTATTCTACTCTGATTCATATTATAATGATAGTAACAAAAAATGGAGGTGTTTCACATGGACACAATTTTACGAGTAGAATCATTAAAAAAGTATTATGGGAAAGGTCCCAATATTACCAAAGCCTTGGATAGCATATCTTTTCAAGTTGTAAAAGGTGAGTTCTTAGGAATTATGGGGAGTAGCGGTTCTGGGAAAACAACTCTTCTTAACTGTCTAGCCACAATCATCAAGCCAACTGACGGTTCCATTCAAATGCAAGAAAAGGATTTAGGTCAGTTAAAAGGGAGCCAATTAGCAGATTATAGAGGCAAGGAAATTGGCTATCTCTTCCAGAATTTTGAGCTCTTGGACAATCTTACAGCCAAAGAAAATATTTTACTTCCCTTGTCTTTGCACGAGGTCGATGCCAACGAAAGCAAGGTTCGGTTAGAATTACTTTCCCAATATCTGGATATTTCTGAACTTCTGGATAAGTTCCCTTCTCAATTATCAGGTGGTCAACGGCAAAGGGTAGCTGCTGCGCGCGCCTTAATTTTAGACCCTAAGATTGTATTTGCGGACGAGCCCACAGGAGCTTTGGATTCAAAAAATGCGACCATTTTGATGCAAAAATTATCCGAAATGAATCAAGTGGAAAAAACCACCATTCTCATAGTGACCCACGATTCCGTAGCAGCTAGCTTTTGCAACCGCATCTTGTTTATCCAAGATGGAAAACTATTCCATGAAATCCGTCGCGATTATCCAAGAGAAAGTCAAGAAGACTTCTATCACAGAATACTAAAGGTCATGGCTGCACTAGCTGGAGGTGATGGTAATGTTTTCTAAATTAGTCTCAAGAAATAGCAAGAGAGATCGAAAAAATAACGGCTTGTATTTCAGTTCTATGGTTCTGTCTATTATCTCCTTTTACATCATCCTTTCTTTGACTCATCAAGATGTGATGCACTTTCTAAAACAAATAGAAAGTGACGCTGTAAATAAACTCTTTAGCATGATTCCCATTCTTTATGTAGCAACGCTCTTTATTCTCTTTTTTCTAGTCTACTTCTCAAGCAGTATGCAGATGGAAAGGAGAAAACATGAATTTGGTGTCTATCTCACACTGGGAATGCAAAGAAGCAAACTGTTCTTGCTACTTCTGCTCGAGGATTTGAGAAACAGTGTCCTTGCCCTTGGAATAGGCCTTCCTATTTCCATCTTAATTTCAGAATTGATTAGCCTAATAACCGCTAAAATTGTGGGACTAGGGATTATTGAACATCAATTTTCTCTATCTACCACAGCTCTACTCTATACAGTCATCGGCTTCCTAGCCGTAAAATTAGCTGTTTTTGTCCTTTTAAGTGCAAAGACTGCCAATATGGAAATCGGAAACCTGCTCGCCTATTCTCCTTCTGGGATGAAGAAACTACTCCCCAAGGGGGTGTACCTTCTTGCTTCTGTCCTCGGAATTTTGCTTCTAGGAACAGCCTATTACATGGGTATGAGTGGACAAGCTTGGGAAAATGTCATAACAATGGGCATCACCGTTCTCTTAGGAACTCTGGGAACTATCCTACTCTTCTTTGGTATGCGTTTATTTATAGACTTTTTGGTCAAGCTTGGAAACAATCGAAAACTTCATGCCTATAATTTTAGACAGATTCAGGAATTAGTTATCCAACGCTCAACTATACTGGCTGTCTGCTCCCTCTTAATTTTCTCTGCCTTGTGCCTCTTTGGAGCAGGTGTGGCCATTACAAGCGGCAATCCAGGCAATCAAACCCACGTATTGGATTATACATTTAGAGATAGTAAGCAGGAAACAGATGAAAATCTTGATGTAAATGCAGTTAAAAAAGAGCTTGAAGCTGCCGGGCTAGTATCACAGTTTTCAAAGATTCTGCAAATTAAAGTAGGCCAAACTAAAGAACACGAATCCGTGTCCTTTGAAGAGGTCATCAAGGAGTTGAAAAATCAAAAAGACAACAAGAACAAGGAAGTTTTGCTCCATAAATTTAAACAGTCTACTAATTCCCACCTCATACCAGTTTCCGAATACAATGAACTTAAAAAGGCTGCCAATCTTCCTCCTCTAGAACTAACTAATAAGGAAGCATATTTGTATATGGGGAAAGATTTTCTGCCAGATGAAAGTCTCGTCAACTCTGTCCTAAAGACAAAGCCTCAAATCAAAGTCATGGGAAATGATGTAAAATTGATTGGCGAGGTGGAGTCTTTGCCAATCGTAACGGATCATGAGATAACCCTCTCTGTCGCTCTCATAGTTCCAGATGAGATTTTCATGAGCTATACAGACGGTCGCTATTCGAACTATGTTAGCGGTATCTTGGCTCCTGAGCTAGTCAAGGAAAAAGGCTTGATGAGAGCTATCTCAGATACCAATGAAAAGCTAAATCAAACCTCTCTTGGCTATGAAAGCTATATACAAAATATGGGAAGACAATTGTTTTACATTATCTCTGCCAGCTATGTCACCATCTATCTGTCTATCATCTTCCTTGTTGTCGCAAATACAATTATCGGCGTTCAGTTTTTGATGGGACAAAGACAATCCTATAGACGATACCAGACCTTAATCCATCTTGGTGCCAACTACGAAACTCTTTGTAAATCGTCAGAAAAGCAAGTCAACTGGTATTTCGGTCTACCAATAGCCCTTGCACTTATCAGTAGTAGCTTCGGAGTGAGCTCCCTCCTCACAGGAATAGTGCCCACTAGCGCAAGAATGGTTATGGGGCAGAGATTTATCACAGCCATGCTGATCGTACTGCTCTTAGCTGGCTTTGAAGTCATCTATATCAGAATTGTAAAGAAAAATAGCAACAAGTACTTATTGTCATTAATGGAACCCAAAAGAGATGAATAAGGTAGAATAAAATAGGAAAAGGAGGAACCGATATGAAGCATATTCTGGTTATTGAAGATGAAGCCTTGATTCGAGATGAAATTGTCATCTTGTTAGAGAAAGCGGGTTATCAAGTTGATAAGTTGACTGACTTCAAAGATACAAGCCAGCAAGTGCTGCAATACGATACAGATCTAATCATACTGGATTTGAATTTGCCAGGAGAAACAGGTTTTCAAATTTGTAAAAATCTCAAGTCAAAACGCTCTGTCCCTATATTGGTTCTCACTTCCCGTGAACAATTAAAAGATGAAATCTACGCCCTGAAATTAGGGGCAGATGAGTATCTAACAAAGCCTTTCAAGAAAGAAAGATTTTTGGCACGTATAGAAAATATCTTGAAACGCTATGAAGGCAGACAAAATCTACTTGAAAAAGATAATTTTCTGCTGGATAGACAGACCTATACCCTTTATATCAATGGACACTCGATTTTACTCCCCCAAAATCAAGGGAAATTGTTAGAAACTTTATTAGTGGCAACTGATTCTGTCGTCACAAAAGAAGAACTAAGCATGAAACTGTGGAATACAACTGAGTTCATCGATGAAAATGCCCTTCAAGTAAATATTGCAAGACTCAAAAAGGTGATGAAACAGGCTGGTATTGCACTTCAAGTCAAGTCCGTCAGAGGCATCGGTTACAAATTGGAAGAGGAAAGGGAATATGAAACAGAATCCTAAATATTTGGCTACCTATCTGCCTTGGTTACTTGTTCTCTTAGCATTTGATCTATTCACAGCTGTCCTGCTTTGGCTTTCTGACGTGAGAAAGTTTCAAGCCCTCATCATTCTCTATCTTTTAGCTACTGTCCTGCTCTTTTTCATCCTATCATTCCTACTGATAAGAAAAGAAAGAAAAAAATCCGCTGCCTATAAAGCCTTCATAGCCAATCCTAAGATGGATACGGAGCTGGAATTATTGCGTTTATCAAGTGCCTCAGAGAAAGAAAGCATCGAAGAAATCGCAAATGCGCTTTACCAAAGGCAAGCGGAAATAGGAAAGCTCAACTCATTACTAGCCGAATACGAGGACTATGTTGAAAAATGGGCTCATGAAATCAAACTCCCTCTATCGCTTCTTTCCCTCCTTTTGGACAATCAAAGTGACCAGTTGCCAAAGGATACAACTTTTAAGTTGGACTATGTGAAAAATCAAATCCAAGGAAATGTATCACAGATACTATTCTATTACAGGATGAAAAGTGAAAAAAATGATTTTCTATTTGAAGACCTTGACCTCCAAGAGTGTATCCAAGATCTTTTGGAAAACTTTGATCCCTTGCTCAAAGAAAAGAAATTTACGATTCAGCTAGAGAACATACAAGGAATCTGCTACACCGATCAACGCAGTTTTGAATTTATCCTCTCTCAAATCCTCGCCAACGCCCTTAAATATAGCTCTGACAAGCCCGAACTCAGTATTTCTATGTCAAAAGATAAGGGGCGCACAAGTCTGATTATTAGGGATAATGGTTGCGGAGTTAAAGCTTGTGACCTCCCTCATATCTTTGAAAAAGGCTTTACAGGTGATTCAGGTGATACAAGGAAAAAATCAACAGGTATGGGGCTCTATCTAGTCAAACAATTAGCAGATGCTTTAAAAATCGAAATCACAGTAAAATCCGAATGGACGCAAGGATTTGAAATCTCTCTTTCTATTTAGTCAATTTTTCGATTAAGAAAATTGCCTAATCATAGAAAGCACATATGCTATATCAAAAAGGAAAGCACTTCTGCTTCCCTTTTTATTTGCGTTTCTTCTTCGCTTTCTTCATTTTATTAGCCATGCGTTTCATGGACTGTTTCATGGCAAATTCACCAATTTTACCTTTTAGTCCACCACCAAACATCTGACTCATATCTGGCATTCCCGCTCCTCCTAGAGCTGATAAGTCAGGCATACCACCTTGTCCCATCATTCCTTCAAGGGCAGACATATCCATTCCTCCCATATTTGGCATATTTTTAGGAAGATTGTTTGGATTGATTCCCATCTGCTTCATCATTTTGTTCATATCTCCAGACATAACACCCTGCATAAGCTGTTTAGCTTGGTTAAAGTCTTTGATGAATTTATTAACTTCGACAAAGGTATTCCCAGAACCTGCAGCGATACGACGGCGACGGCTCGGATTTAACAAATCTGGATTTTCACGTTCTTCAGGTGTCATTGAAGACACAATAGCACGTTTGCGAGCAATCTGGCGTTCATCTACCTTCATGTTTTGAAGGGCTGGATTGTTAGCCATACCTGGAATCATCTTGAGCAAGTCTTCCATCGGCCCCATATTTTGCACCTGATCCAACTGATCAATGAAATCATTGAAATCAAATGTGTTTTCACGCATCTTCTCAGCCATTTCAAGGGCTTTTTGCTCATCGTATTCTTGAGAAGCTTTCTCAATCAAAGTGAGCATATCCCCCATACCAAGGATACGGCTAGACATGCGATCTGGGTGGAAGGTTTCAATGTCCGTAATCTTTTCACCTGTACCAGTAAACTTGATTGGTTTTCCAGTAATGTGACGAACCGATAGAGCCGCACCACCACGAGTATCCCCATCAATCTTGGTAAGGATGACCCCAGTGACTTCCAACTGAGCATTAAACTCACGCGCAACATTGGCCGCTTCTTGACCAATCATGGCATCAACCACGAGGAGAATTTCGTTTGGTTGAGCTAGTGCTTTCACGTCACGAAGTTCATTCATCAAAAGCTCATCAATCTGCAAACGACCTGCCGTATCAATCAAGACATAGTCATTATGATTAGCTTGGGCTTGTTCCAAACCTTGACGAACAATCTCCACAGCTGGAACCTCTGTCCCAAGAGCGAAAACCGGCACATCAATCTGTTTACCCAGAGTTTTCAACTGGTCAATGGCAGCAGGACGGTAAATATCCGCCGCAATCATCAAAGGACGGGCATTTTCTTCTTTCTTGAGTTTGTTAGCCAATTTACCTGCAAAGGTTGTTTTACCAGCCCCCTGCAAACCGACCATCATGATGATTGTAGGAATCTTAGGTGACTTGATAATTTCTGCCGTATCAGAACCTAAAACGGTTGTCAGTTCCTCATCAACGATTTTAATAATTTGTTGCGCAGGATTAAGGGTATCAATAACCTCATGGCCGACTGCACGCTCACGAACTTTCTTGATAAAGTCCTTTACAACAGGCAAGGCAACGTCGGCCTCGAGCAAAGCCAAGCGAATTTCTTTGGTTGCCTCTTGGACATCAGCTTCAGAGATTTTTCCTTTTTTACGTAGATTTTTAAAGACGTTCTGCAAACGTTCTGTTAAACTTTCAAATGCCATTTTTCTTCCTCTTATTCTCTATTATCAATGCTTGTTAAAATTTCTATCTGCTCTTTCAGAAAGTCATCCTTGGAATAGCGCTCCAAAATCTGGTCAAAAATCTGACTGCGGACAATGTAGTCCGAGTACATGTGCAATTTCATCTCATAATCTTCCAGAATTTTTTCTGTCCGCTTGATATTATCATAAACAGCCTGACGACTGACACCAAATTCCTCGGCAATTTCAGCAAGGCTATAATCATCAGCGTAGTAGAGCTCTATATAATTCATTTGCTTATCTGTCAAAAGCGCCGCATAAAATTCAAAGAGCGCATTCATACGGTTGGTTTTTTCGATTTCCATAACTTTTATTATACCAAAAAATCTATTATACTTCTACATTAGAAGTCATTCTAATAAAGATAGAAAAATAAAGGTAAGTTCTAAAAGCAACTTCCACATGACTTTTCAACGTAGAATTTTTTTCGATTTTCGCTTTCTTTTGAGGGGCAAGCGACTTTTTCCCCGTGTTTTTTTCAGATCCAAGCCAATGTCAACTTCCAGTTGCCACTCATGAACCCAGCTTACTTGTCTAGAACTTAGTGAGTATATTTGTGGTTATTGTCTGCGACCTTAATACGAATCCCATCAATGAAAATCTCAGTTTAGTCAACAAAGAAAAGTCCTTAGAAACTTGTAGTCTAAGGACTTTGTCTTTCAACTGACTTTAGTGTTTTAATTTTACCCAATCACACTTCCATTTGGTACAGCTGGATCAACTGTTAGAAGGGTTAATTGTCCATCATGTTCAGCTGAGAGAATCATCCCTTGGCTGACATATTTTTTCATCATCTTGCGTGGTTTAAGGTTGGCAACGATTTGGACTTTCTTGCCGACCAATTCTTGTTCGTTTGGATAGTATTTTGCAATTCCTGAAAGGATTTGACGATCTTCACCATCACCAGCATCCAAGCGGAATTGAAGCAACTTATCTGAACCTTCTACTTTAGACACTTCTTTGACTTCTGCGACACGAATTTCAACCTTATCGAAGTCTTCAAACTTGATTTCTTCCTTGTTTAGTTTGAGTTCGACTTCATCTGGATTCCATTCTTTTTCGACCGCTGGTTTGTTGCCTTCCATTTGTTCCTTGATATAGGCGATTTCTTCTTCCATATCGAGACGTGGGAAGATTGGTGTTCCTTTGGCAACTACAGTCACATCTTCTGGGAAGTCAGCCAAGCTCAAGTTTTCAAGACTTGCTACTTCTTCCAAGCCAAGTTGATTCAAGACTGCACGACTTGTTTCCATCATAAATGGCTCAATCAAGTGAGCAACGACACGAAGGCTAGCTGCCAAGTGACTCATGACACTTGCCAATTGATCTCGAAGTGCTTCATCCTTTGCCAAGACCCACGGTGCTGTCTCGTCGATGTATTTATTGGTACGAGAGATCAGAATCCAGACTGCTTCAAGTGCACGTGGATAGTCAACTGCTTCCATGTAGGTGTGGTAGTCAGCGATTGATTGTTCTACAACCTCAGCAAGAGCATGGTCAAACTCTGTTACACCCTCTACATAGACTGGAATTTGTCCATCAAAGTACTTGTTAATCATAGAAACCGTACGATTGAGGAGGTTCCCAAGGTCATTAGCCAATTCATAGTTAATACGGCCTACATAGTCTTCAGGAGTGAAGGTTCCGTCTGAACCAACTGGAAGGCTACGCATGAGGTAGTAACGAAGTGGATCTAGACCATAACGTTCTACCAACATTTCAGGGTAAACGACATTCCCTTTAGATTTAGACATTTTGCCGTCTTTCATGACGAACCAACCGTGAGCAATCAAACGATCTGGCAATTTGATATCTAACATCATAAGAAGGATTGGCCAGTAGATTGAGTGGAAACGAAGGATGTCTTTTCCTACCATGTGGAAGACTGTTCCATTCCAGAATTTGTCAAAGTTACCATGTTCATCTTGACCGTAGCCAAGAGCTGTAGCATAGTTAAGAAGGGCATCAATCCAAACATAGACAACGTGTTTTGGATTAGATGGCACTGGCACACCCCATGTAAAGGTTGTACGAGAAACTGCCAAATCTTCCAAACCTGGCTCGATGAAGTTACGAAGCATTTCATTCAGACGACCATCTGGAGTGATAAATTCAGGATGAGCTTTGAAAAATTCTACTAGACGATCTTGGTACTTGCTAAGACGAAGGAAATAAGACTCTTCAGATACCCATTCCACTTCGTGACCTGATGGAGCGATACCACCAGTCACATTTCCAGCTTCGTCACGGAATACTTCTGCAAGCTGGCTTTCTGTAAAGAATTCCTCATCTGATACTGAATACCAGCCAGAGTATTCACCTAAATAGATGTCATCTTGAGCCAGCAAGCGTTCAAAGACTTGTGCGACAACTTTTTCATGGTAGTCATCAGTTGTACGGATAAATTTATCGTATGAGATATCTAGTAATTGCCAGAGTTCTTTGACTCCAACTGCCATCCCATCAACATAAGCTTGAGGTGTAATGCCAGCTTCTTCTGCTTTCTGCTGGATTTTCTGACCATGCTCGTCAAGACCTGTCAAATAAAAGACATCGTAACCCATAAGGCGTTTATAACGTGCTAGGACATCACAAGCGATGGTTGTGTAGGCAGAACCGATATGAAGTTTACCAGATGGATAGTAAATCGGCGTTGTAATATAAAAATTCTTTTCAGACATAATTTTTCCTTTCCAGGCAAATGAAACCTGTTTTTCTAACACTTCATTATATCACATTTTTAATGATTTTCGATAGGGAAATCCATACAAAAACAAGATAGACGAGTGTCCATCTTGTTTATTCTATTCATAACGAAGGGCTTCAATTGGATCAAGTTTCGATGCCTTGTTGGCTGGCAAAACTCCAAAAATCATACCCACGCTAGCCGAAACTGCAAGACTAAATAGGGCAACTGGGATTGATACTCCCACTTCTATACCCGCTATCAATCCTTGCAAAAGTAGACCAGCTATAGCTGTTAAGCCTGTCGCAATGGTTAGACCAATAACTCCACCAAGCAAGGTCAAAATCATGGATTCAATCAAAAACTGAATTAAAATATTGGCACGTGTCGCACCCAAAGCCTTACGGAGACCAATCTCACGCGTACGCTCTGTCACCGAAACCAGCATGATGTTCATAACACCAGTCCCCCCAACAAAAAGGGAAATTCCTGCAATGGCACTAATAATCGTAGTTATAAAGCCGAACAATTGTTGTACTTCTTGGAAGGCTGCAGTCGCATCTGCCACCTGATACTCCCCTTGCTGAATACCAGCAATTTCGGTCAATTTTCTAGCTAATTCTGGTCCCACAGTTGGTGTCAAACTGGTATCATTAACCCGGAAGACAATATCAGAAATCTCATCCATATTGAAGTTGTTGGCAAGAGAAATATTAGTCGTAATCGGAAGTCCACCAATACCAAAAGTCTTGGCAGTCTTGGCCTCATCGCTGGTATAGACACCAATGACACGATAGCTAAAGCCACCAACATCTATAACCTGGTTAACAGCTTCTTGAGCAGATCCAAACAGACTATTAGCAAGTTCTTGGTCTAGTAAAATGACACTGGCCACATCTTTATAATCCTGAGCTATAAGACTTCGGCCTGCAACAATTTCATTTTCAACCGCCTTCATATAGGTAATATTCCCACCCGTCAAGCTAGCGTGCTCCACTTTTTTATCTTTATAAGATAAGGTGGTATTCGTTGAGTTGGTTACATAGTAACTATCTACCCCCTTCAGTTTAGCCGCCTCCCTGACCCAAGACTCTTGTGGTTTTGGTGGTTCAACAGGAACTTCCTCTTCTTTCCCAGAAACTGTCAAAGCCGATTGTTTTTGGGTAAAAGAACCGTCTTTACTTTTAATAGGCGAGAAAAAGACATGAATATTCTTCTGTGACTTGGTCATGTTTTTATTGACCTGACGAGACATGGAATCCCCCAGAGCCATAATCACAACAACTGATGAAACACCAATGATAATCCCAATCATAGTAAGAAAAGAGCGCATCTTGTGGGCCATGATAGATGAAAAGGCAAATTTCAGATTCTGCATCTTAGTTTTCCTCCTTTTCTAACTGCGCACTGTCAGACGAAATAACTCCATCTCGAATGACAATCTGGCGTTTGGCATAAGCAGCGATTTCAGGCTCATGCGTTACCATGATAATAGTTTTTCCTTCTTTATTTAGTTCAACCAATAGTTGCATGATTTGGTTACCTGTTTTGGTATCCAAGGCTCCTGTCGGTTCGTCCGCTAGGATAATAGAAGGATTGTTTACCAAGGCACGCGCAATAGCCACACGTTGCTTTTGACCACCAGATAATTCTGAAGGCAAATGGTGACTGCGTTCTGTCAATTCAACCTTATCTAAATATTCCTCAGCTAACTTGCGACGTTTTGAAGATGAAACTCCCGCGTAAATCAAGGGCAATTCTACGTTTTGCAGAGCATTAAGTTTAGATAGAAGAAAGAACTGCTGAAAGACAAATCCGATTTGTTGGTTACGGACCTTGGCTAGTTGTTTTTCACCTAGTCCCGCCACTTCTTGGCCTTCAAGATAATACTCTCCACTGGTTGGTGTATCCAACATCCCAATCGTATTCATGAGAGTGGACTTACCAGACCCAGAGGGTCCCATGATGGCAACAAACTCACCCTCATTCACTTCTAGGTTGATATTTTTGAGAACCTGCAGTTCTTGGTCACCATTACGGTAACTTCTGCAGATATTTTTTAGACTAATTAGTTTCTTCATCAGCCTTCACCTCTTTTCCTTCCTCTAGAGAAGACGTTGGGTTACTGATGACCTTGACTCCATTTGTCAGACCTGAAGTGATTTCTTGGTTGTCTGCATCAGCATTGCCCAAACCAACTTCCACTTTCTTAGCCTTTTTCTGCTCGTCAAGCACCCAGACATAGTTCTTATCATTTTCAGTCACAACACTTGTTAGAGGAACCAAAATGGCTTTGCTCTTATTCTTGACCTCAACGCTTACTGAAAATCCTTGTTTTAAATCACCAATTTCACTCGTAACATCAATGGTATATGGATATTTAGAGCCAGAATTACCAGCTGCTGCTGCAGCCGCTGCACTTGCTGCTTCGCCATTATTTTTAGGGTAGTCAGAGATATAGCTAATCTTACCTGTCCAGCTCTTATCTTGGTAAACTTTAGAAGTAAAGGTTACTTCTTGACCGACAGATAAGTTGGCAAGGTTGTATTCAGATAGTTCACCCTTAACTTGCAAGTTTTCATTGCTTACGACATGAACTACCACTTGGCTTGCTCCTGTTGGAGATTTGGAAACGTTACGATTGACTTCGACCACAGTTCCCTCTAGGGTACTGAGAACCGTCATTGCATCCAACTGACTTTGAGCCTTGCTTAATTGTGCCGCTGCATCTGCACGGGCATCACGGGCATCACCCAATTGAGCATCAATAGAGGATACTGAATTTCCTGCGACTGGAGCTGGAGTTTGTGCCGCAGCTCCTTCGACTCCTGCTGGTGTTGGCAACTGTGGAGCCGGAGCTGAAGCGGCTTCATTCCGTGCTTGATTGAGTTCATTGATATGACGATCTGCCTTCGCAACTGCTCGACTAGCTGAATCATAGGCCGCCTGGGCTTCTGAACTACTGTACTTGACTAAAGCCTGCCCTTCACTAACCTTATCCCCCACAGAAACAAGGATTTCATCTAAATCTCCCTTACTAGCATCAAAATAAACATATTGTTCATTTTTTGCCGTTACTGTCCCTGATAATAAAACAGAGGATGCAACGCTTCCTTCTTTAGCAACAACCAGATGAGTAGCCTCATCTTTTACAGCGGTCTGAGAAGGTTGTCTAAAAAGCAAAATGCCCCCAGCCCCCAATACAACAACACTTGCAGCACCGATTGCTGCATACAATTGCCACTTTTTAGCCTTACGATTCTTTTTCATAATGAAACTCCTTTTTTGATTTAAAGTCCTTAACAATATTATACAAAAATTACCAAATACAAACAATAACAATTCAGAACGAAATAATGACATTTCAGGATTCACTTATTGTTCGGAAATTTTTATCTCTATTGTACTAGTTATATAATACACTTTATTTTTCTTTTTTGCAAGCCTTTTCTTTAATTTTTTTGAACGTAGCAGATTTTTGCAATCACATCAAAAAAAAGATAGAATATGACTATCAAAAAATGACACTCTACTATTTAAAAGAGTACAAAGGAGTTTTCAATGAGAGAATATGATATCATTGCTATCGGTGGAGGTAGCGGAGGAATTGCTACCATGAATCGTGCTGGTGAACATGGAGCCAAAGCGGCCGTTATTGAGGAAAAGAAATTAGGTGGAACCTGTGTCAACGTCGGTTGTGTTCCTAAGAAAATCATGTGGTACGGAGCACAAATTGCTGAGACTTTCCATCAATTTGGAGAAGACTACGGTTTTAAAACTACTGATCTTAACTTTGACTTTGCAACCCTACGTCGCAATCGTGAAGCTTACATTGATCGCGCTCGTTCTTCTTATGATGGCAGTTTTAAACGCAACGGTGTAGACTTGATTGAAGGACATGCTGAATTTGTAGATTCTCATACTGTCAGCGTAAATGGTGAACTCATTCGTGCTAAACATATCGTGATTGCTACTGGTGCCCATCCAAGTATTCCTAATATTCCTGGTGCAGAACTAGGTGGCTCTTCTGATGATGTATTTGCTTGGGAAGAATTGCCAGAGTCAGTTGCCATTCTAGGTGCTGGTTATATTGCCGTTGAATTGGCTGGAGTACTCCACACTTTTGGTGTCAAGACAGACCTCTTTGTTCGTCGCGATCGTCCTTTACGTGGTTTTGATTCTTACATCGTTGAAGGTTTAGTCAAGGAAATGGAAAGAACAAACTTGCCGCTTCATACTCACAAAGTTCCTGCCAAGTTAGAAAAAACTGCTGAAGGCATTACCATTCATTTCGAAGATGGTACTAGTCACACAGCTAGCCAAGTTATCTGGGCTACAGGTCGCCGTCCAAACGTTAAGGGCTTGCAACTTGAAAAAGCTGGTGTTACTCTGAACGAACGTGGCTTTATCCAAGTAGATGAATACCAAAATACGGTTGTTGAGGGAATCTATGCTCTAGGTGATGTAACGGGTGAAAAAGAACTGACTCCAGTTGCTATCAAGGCAGGACGTACCCTATCTGAACGCCTCTTTAACGAAAAAACTACTGCAAAAATGGACTACTCAACTATTCCAACTGTTGTCTTTTCACACCCTGCTATCGGAACTGTTGGGCTGACAGAAGAGCAAGCTATTAAAGAATACGGCCAAGACCAAATCAAGGTTTACAAATCAAGCTTTACGTCTATGTACTCTGCTTGCACTGACAACCGTCAAGAAACACGTTTCAAATTGATCACAGCAGGTTCAGAAGAAAAAGTTGTCGGACTTCATGGAATTGGCTATGGTGTTGATGAAATGATTCAAGGATTTGCTGTTGCTATCAAAATGGGAGCAACCAAGGCAGACTTTGATGCAACTGTGGCGATTCACCCAACTGCATCTGAAGAATTTGTAACTATGCGTTAATCGAAACAAAAGAAGCTGATACAAATGTGTCTGCTTCTTTTTTAATGTCTTACAAATCTACAAAAAAATTATCCAACTTAACCAATAAGCAAAATCGGCCGTTACAGTCTTTGTTACCTTGTTTTAAAAAATTGATTGACAATAATTACTCTACGAGTATAATAGTTACTATACATCAGAAAAGAGGTTAACTATTTTGAAAAAAGCTCACGTTTATGCTATCCCTGCTATTGGAGCTGCTCTCATTGCTGTTTTGGCACAAATCAGTCTTCCAATTGGACCTGTTCCCTTCACTCTGCAAAACTTTGCAATCGGCTTGATTGCTACTGTCTTCAGACCGAGAGAGGCTGTACTTTCTGTTGGACTCTATCTTCTTCTAGGTGCTATCGGTCTTCCTGTCTTTGCAGGAGGTGGAGCTGGTTTTCAGGCTTTAGTTGGCCCTACTGCAGGCTATCTTTGGTTTTATCTTGTATACTCTGGACTTACTTCTTCCCTAACTAACAGCAAGAGTAGTGTTATCAAGATTTTTCTTGCAAACCTCTTGGGTGATACCCTTGTCTTTGTCGGCGGGATTCTCAGCTTGCATTTCCTAGCTGGAATGGCATTTGAAAAAGCTCTTGTTGTGGGGGTCATTCCCTTTATCATCCCAGATCTTGGTAAAATTATTGCTATTAGTTTTATTAGCCGTCCCTTACTTCAACGCCTTAACAATCAGGCTTACTTTACTAACTAAAAAAGGATATCGAGTTATCATGACTCAGTATCCTTTTCTTTTATTTTGACAACTTAGTTATCTTTAAAAGCATCCACCATTGTTTGAAATTCTTCATTTGAGAGAGTAATCCCTTTGCCCATTTTAGTATGATCTGGACTCCAAGCACGAATATCAAACTTTGCAGGAGCACCATTAAAGCTCACACGGTTGATTTCCTTGGTCCAACCTTTTTCGTTTTCAGAAAGAGTCAATAAGTGCTCTTCGATTTCAAATGTAAATTCTGCCATTTTCTTCTCCTTTTTTAGCTTTCATCTAATTATTCGTAAAATCTTGTAGATTTTAGGAAAATTTTATATAATATTGATATAAAAGAAGGGAGGCCAATATGAGACATAAATTCCAGCAAGTTCTAGATAAAATACATGACTTTTTAAATGGGCATGACAAACCAGACCATACTGAAAGCAACTCCCTTACAGCCACTATTGAAGAGGCTATCCAGAAACAAACCGCTGTTCACCTTATCTTGTCTGAGACAAGTTTTACAGGTGACATCATCAAATACGATCAGCAACGCCAGCAAATTATCGTGAAAAATTTTGCCAAAAATGTGACCCGTATTATCCGCATAAGCGATATTCAACGCCTGCGATTTGTCCCTTCAACTGTCCAAACAGCCCAAAAAAATAGATTTAAGAAAGAGTGAGATGTAGTTGCTTCATCCCACTCTTTTTTCTTAGCGAATTTGTTCAAAATGTAAATGAACCGCGATATGATCTCCATAACCACTTCTTTCCAAGTCACGTTGTAGACGATAGGAAATGTAGTGTTCTGCTATGGTAATGTAACCTGCACCCAGTAAACGATGTTCAACCATAGACTGAATCATGCTGATGGTAGCACGTTCCACCTTGGCCTCTTCCAAATCCAAAACCACTTTCTTAGTGACTTGTGCAAGGTTTTGACGCAAATCATCTGTCAATACATAGACAGTCTGGGCTGCCTTTAAGATAGCTTGGTAAATCTTATCTGGATTAAATTCAGCAATTTCACCATCACGTTTGATTACTTGCATAGGTATCTCCTTTATTCTTTGTTTTCTTTGATTTCTGCCAGCATTTTTTCTTCTTCTGCTGTCAGTTGATAATGTTCAAGCAAATCCGGTCTGCGTTCATAGGTTTTCTTTAAACTCTCATACAGGCGCCACTGACGAATCTTTTCATGGTGTCCACTCATCAGTACATCTGGCACGACCATCCCTCGATAATCGTAGGGGCGTGTGTACTGAGGGTATTCGAGAAGGCCTGAAGAAAAACTATCATCTTGGTGGCTAGACTCCTTGCCAATCACTTCTGGAATCAGGCGAACCGTCGCATCAATCATGGTCATGGCTGCCAACTCTCCACCAGTCAAGACATAGTCCCCCAGGGAAATCTCATCTGTCACCAAGGTCTTAATACGCTCATCATAACCCTCATAGTGCCCACAGATAAAGATTAACTCTTCCTCTTGAGCCAAATCCTCAGCATAGGCCTGATCAAACTGCTTTCCAGCTGGATCGAGGAGAATGACGCGCGGATTTTTCTTTTCAATAGCATCAAAGGCATCGAAAATGGGTTGGGCTCGGAGCAACATCCCCTGACCGCCTCCGTAAGGCTCATCGTCGACATGGCGGGCCTTTTCAGCGTATTCTCGAAAATTATGATACTGGATATCCAAGAGCCCCTTTTCTCGAGCCTTTCCGACGATTGAGTGCTCAAGCGGAGAAAACATCTCTGGAAAGAGGGTTAAAATATCAATCTTCATCGTCTAACCCTTCTAAGATTTCCACATCGACCCGTTTATTTGGAATATCAACATTGAGAACCACTGGTGGGATATAAGGCAAGAGCAAGTCACGCTTGCCTTTTCGCTTTACCACCCAGACATCATTAGCACCTGGTTGTAGAATTTCCTTGATGGTTCCAACCAAATTATCGCCCTCATAGACTTCCAAACCGATAATCTCGTGATAATAGAATTCACCATCGTCTAGGTCATTTAAATCTTCCTCAGCAACCTTGAGACTGTATCCCTTGTACTTTTCAATAGCATTGATATGGTACATATCTTTGAATTTAATAATGTCAAAGTTCTTCTGTTTACGGTGACTAGCGATGGTCACTGTTTGAACAAACTGATCTTTTTCATCAAACAAGGCTAGCTCAGTACCTTTTTTAAACCGTTCTTCTGCAAAATCCGTCACAGACAAGACTCGCATCTCACCCTGCAACCCCTGCGTATTGACGATTTTCCCAACATTAAAGTAGTTCATCTTGTCTCCTGTACTCTATTTCTATCCATCTTATTCGAACAATTCTCGAATAATAGTCACAATTTTTTCTGATTCTGACCATTGTAAATAATGGTGATTCCCTCCTAAAATGAGTTTAGTATTGGAAGTCCAATATTCTGATTCTCTGTACTCTTTTTCTCTATAAGACTGACAAAAAATAAATACAGGGACATGAGATTGTATCGATACATTCTCAAAATCTTCCTCAGTAATCTCTCCAGATATCTGAAATCCTGTATCTTGATTTTCCAACTCTGACCCTTTTTCTTGCATTAATTCCCAGATTTCTTTATTAGTTTCAGGGCTAAATGTCTCTTGAGTTAAGTTCTTAAAATAAAGTTCAGGACCACACTCCTCAATCAGCCTCATCTGCTTTTCCATTTCTGGATAAGGATTTTCTGAAAAATCAGCAAACATGACGTTTTTAGTTGTCGGTTCCATTGCTACTAAAGCCTGACACTTAATTGGTTTCTTGAGCAATTTACAAGCTAAAATTCCACTCAAACTATGTGCACAAAGTATGTATTCAGAAATCGCCAATTCTTCAAGTACTTTATAAACCGCATCTGCAAGATTATCTAGATTTTTTCCAGCTTGGTCATGAATCGGACTCCTACCTGTGTTCGGAAAATCAATTGTCAAATAACCAATTGTAGGAGGAAGTTTTTCAAGTATAAGTGAAAAATTTTCATAACTTGGTAGCAAACCTACGCCACTTAAACAAACTAGCATTTTCTTTTGCTTTTGATAAGTAACAGAGAGACTACCAATTTCTGTAGATACTTCAAACCTCTTCATAAAGAAATCCACTCGTTCTATATAATGAATTATTAAAAATCCTTATCCTTTATTTTATCACGTTCCAAGGATTTTCTCAAGTTGGATAAATCTCATCTTACAGAGCTACTACTTCTTCAAAAAATTCACCAACTATCTGATTAAACTCTTCAGGATGATCATTCATCGGTTGGTGTTTGCTGTCTGAAATCGTTACTTGACGCGCATTGGGATTTAAGGCAATGATCCCATCATAAATCATTTTTAGGTGTTTGGGAAAATCATTTTCGCCTCTTACTAATAGCATGGGAGGATTTCCTTTATATCCTTTTATCTCATGGACAGCCATAAAACCTGTGATTCCAAGATTCAAGAAAACATCTCGCCCAGTTTCTATAATGGCCGTCTTGACTAATTCTCTTGTGATAGGATTATCTGTACACATTTTTGAGTTCTTATCTGCAATCACCTTCCAAGGAATCGTTTTATACATAAGAGAACTATATTTTATGCGATTTCTCTCTTTATCTGATAGGTAACGATGCTGTCCCCAACTATCTACCATAACCAAAGCTAGAACTCGTTCTGGATGACGATAGGTGTACTCTTGAAGAGGATTTCCTCCCCAAGAATGTCCGACCAATATCACCTCATCTAACTGGAAATAGGACAAAATAGCATCTACATCTTGAACAGCACCTTCTAAGTCGGGTAGGCCAACTTTCATAGGTGATTCACCCTGTCCTCTAACATTGACAAAATAGAGGTCAAATCCTTCAAAAGCATCATACTGGTGAGCCCACATCTGACTACGTCCACAAGCTCCATGATAAAAAATAATGTGGCCTTTACTTGAGCTTCCAGGGCGATGATAAACAGCCAAGTCACAATCTAAGACTGGTATAATGTGACGTATCAAAGTCTCAGGTTTTCTGTTATAAAAAGCAATAGCTTCAGCTATATCATTTTGCTTCATTATTACACTCTCTCCTCTTTATCCTAGTATTATTCTTTTTATCTATTTTATCATGCCATATTAAAATCATCGTTTTCCAAACTTGATTTCATTAAAAATTTTGAATTTTCTGTATCATTTTGATTAAGAAAAAGAGTGCTAAGCAATCTTTACTTTCTTCTCATCAGATTCATGCCTAAAATTCCAGCAATAATCATAGTGGCTCCTATCACATGGTAGCTATAAATTGGTTCATGGAGGATAAGAGCTCCGGCTAGAATAGTCAAAACTGTTCCAAGATTTCCAAAGACACTGACGGTTGATGCTCCAAGTCGAACAATAGCATAGATAGAGAGACTACCAGTAACGATAGAGGCTAGAATTCCCAAATAGAGAATTGAAATCAGATAAGATACCTGTCCAAGTGGCGCAAAGTAAGCTAATATGTTGCCATCTAGATAGTGCGAGGTCAGACTCAGCGTATTAAAGGTGACGAAGCCAACAAATATCACAACAGCTGTCATATCCATAGCCCGATAGCGGCCTCCTTTGGACTTGCTGAGGATATTGTTTATTGCATTGGCGAGAACCGATCCCAACATCAAGAGAAAGCCAAAGCTAGCAGTCTCAGTACCAAAGTTAGCTCCTTTACTAAGGAAGATGAAAACTACTCCTGCTACGGATAAAAATAAAAAGAACTTTTGAAGCAAGCTTGTCTTTTCCTTGAGAAAGGCCGATGCTAAAAGGAGCGTAAAAATCGGGACAAGAGCCTGTAAAATTCCAGCTTCAGAAGACGATATATACTGTAAAGCAAAGGATTGAAAAATAAAAAAGAAAAGCGGATAGAAAAGACTCATAGGAAGAATAGACAGAATATCTCTTCTACTTAAACTCACTTTGATAAGTTTGGTTTGATGAAGGACGATCAATACCAAAGCTGCGATTGTATAGCGATGCGCTAAGTTCGTTAGAGGACTGGCATAGCCTAAAGCAATCTTAGTAAATAAAAAAGAAAATCCAATGATTGCTGAAAAGGATAAGGCTGCTAGGTAAGCTTTTGTTTTCTCGTTCATAGACTGTTACTCCTTTTAAAAATAGCTATTCTCAAGATTGATTGACTAGAATTCTTTGAGACTGTCTTTCCATTGTAGCATAGTAAAATGCTAGATGCATTTCTAGGATTGGTTTTTTATGCCTATTTTCACCGTTTATCTTTTTCATTGCCTAAAAAGGACTCTACTAGTCTAGTCTGCCTTTCTCGTTCTTGTCTCACAAGTTCCAACTTATCTGCCTCTTGGAGATTCCTTACTTTGATAATATAAACTGCCAATTTCATTGTTTTCTATGTTACTAGCTAGGCCAATATAGGTGAAATCTTCTTTATAAGAAAAAAATCATTTCTTATTCTCTTTGAAATTCTCTAAAAATCCTTCCAAATCTCGTTCATGCTGATATTTTATAGCCGCCTTTTTATCTTTTTCAAAAATGATCTTGGTTAGATCTATGTCGTTGATGGCCGCAATTGCGACAGTGTAGTGAATGATATCAGCCAGTTCTTTTGCTAGTTCCTCGTTAGAATCCTGAACGCCCTTTTTTCTACCAGAACGACCATTCAAAACCTCAGCTACTTCTCCGACTTCCTCCACTAGCATGATAAAAATACCTTACTCAGTCCGAGACTGCTGGTAATGTTCGAGTAAGTAGTCTTGTAATTGTCTAAACGTTCAATCTTTCATCTTCTATTCATCACAAAAAAGAAAAAAAGCGAGACATCCGTCCCGCCCTTCTTATTTTTCGTCAATAACGATTCTTACTTTTTTGTCTTCAGTTGGGACAGAGTAGACAATCGTTCTTATCGCAGAAATAGTGCGACCCTTACGACCGATTACACGACCCACATCACTTTGATCAAGATCCAAATGATATTCCAAAAACTCTGGTGTATCTTCAATCTTGATAGTTAAGGCATCTGGTTGTGAAATCAAGGGTTTCACAATCGCAATAATGAGATTTTCAATCGTATCCATCTGTCAACCTACTTTAAACTTATTTTGAGAATTTAGAATCGTGGAATTTTTTCAATACGCCTTCTTTTGAAAGGATGTTACGTACTGTATCTGAAGGTTGAGCTCCATCAGCCAACCATGCAAGAACGCGGTCTTCTTTCAAAGTTACTTGGTTTTCAGCAACAAGTGGGTTGTAAGTTCCAACTGTTTCGATGAAACGTCCGTCACGTGGTGAACGTGAATCTGCTACGTTGATACGGTAGAAAGGTTTTTTCTTAGAACCCATACGAGTCAAACGGATTTTAACTGCCATTTTTAAAGTCTCTTTTCTTATTTTTTATTTCGGTGAAATAGCTAAGCTATTTAGCACATGTTCTATTATAGCAGATTTCTGGCAGGTGTCAAGAAAAAAACTTGACAGACTATAAAATTTTTAAACCATTTAGAAATTTGTTATATTTTTAAAGAAAAATCAGAAAGAGAATGTCATGAATGCTATTCTAGAAACATTTTATAAAGACCATCAAGTCAAGCCATTCATCTCTCCTAAACGTGATTTGGATGCTTGGCTCCTAAATCCTAAGCCTGTTCCCAAGAGAAATATGGATTATTAGCAGATGATTTGCTGGTAAGTGATATCATTCTACTATGGAGAATCAACTTTGGCACTTTTACCACCGAAACCTGGTTCCCTAAATACTTTGAATACACTTATGGCATTGATGCACCTAAGCATCTAAAAACTCTGGTGGAAAAAGGTTATGCTGGCATTGAAACAGCTTTTGAGTCACTTGACCATCTGAATGCTACTATGAAAAAGAATATCCTTAAGAAGAATGGGGTTACTGGCCTTTCTAAAATGAAGATTGCAGATTTGGATCAAGCCCTTCATAACCATTTTTCAGAAGAGGAATTAGCTGGTCTCTTTTCGATTCACGGTTATAAAATAACTCCAAAAGGAAAGCACATACTGGAACATACCAGGACATTGTTGACCGTCATCCAAAGAAAAATCTCTAAGCAAGCTACTTTCTGGTTGGCTCCTCTAAAACTACCTTGTCACTAACATTTGAAATCCACTTCCTTTTAGGGTACAATGGTAGAAATGAATTTTTGAGAGGAATAGAATGAAAAAACTAGCAACCCTTCTTTTACTGTCCACTGTAGCCCTAGCTGGATGCAGCAGCATCCAACGCAGCCTGCGTGGTGATGACTATGTTGATTCCAGTCTTGCTGCTGAAGAAAGTTCCAAAGCAGCTGCCCAATCTGCCAAAGAGTTAAACGATGCTTTAACAAACGAAAACGCCAATTTCCCACAACTATCTAAAGAAGTTGCTGAAGACGAGGCTGAAGTGATTCTCCACACAAGTCAAGGAGATATCCGTATCAAACTCTTCCCTAAACTCGCTCCTCTAGCGGTTGAAAACTTCCTCACTCATGCCAAAGAAGGCTACTATAACGGCATTACCTTCCACCGTGTCATCGATGGCTTCATGGTTCAAACTGGAGATCCAAAAGGGGACGGTACAGGTGGTCAGTCCATCTGGCATGACAAAGATAAGACTAAAGACAAGGGAACTGGTTTCAAAAACGAGATTACTCCTTATCTCTATAACATCCGTGGCGCTCTTTCTATGGCTAACACTGGTCAACCAAACACCAATGGTAGCCAGTTCTTCATCAACCAAAACTCTACAGATACCTCTGCTAAACTCCCTACAAGCAAGTATCCAAAGAAAATCATCGAAGCCTATAAAGAAGGGGGAAACCCTAGTCTAGATGGCAAACACCCAGTCTTTGGTCAAGTGATTGACGGTATGGATGTTGTAGATAAAATTGCCAAAGCCGAAAAAGATGAAAAAGACAAGCCAACGACTGCTATTACTATCGATAGCATCGAAGTGGTGAAAGACTACAATTTTAAATCATAAAAACCAAAAAAATACAGTATCCACATTCGGTACTGTATTTCTTTTACTCTCATTCTTAAGTTAAATTATTAAAATCCCAGATTTGGTCCATCCAGCCTTCATAGAAGTCTGGTTCGTGGCAGACCATAAGGATAGACCCCTTGTATTCTTTGAGAGCACGTTTGAGTTCATCCTTGGCATCCACATCCAAGTGGTTGGTCGGCTCGTCCAGCACTAAAACATTGTTTTCACGATTCATCAAGAGACAGAAACGAACCTTGGCTTGTTCCCCACCTGACAAGACCTGAATTTGGCTTTCAATATGCTTGGTTGTCAGACCACAACGGGCAAGGGCTGCACGGACTTCTGCTTGGTTGAGGGCTGGAAAGGCATTCCAGACAGCTTCAAGAGGAGTTTGGCGATTACCACCTTCTACTTCTTGTTCAAAGTAGCCAAGTTCTAGATAGTCACCGCGTTCCACTTCCCCAACGATTGGCGGAATAATGCCCAATAGAGACTTCAATAGAGTTGTTTTACCGATACCATTGGCACCGATAATGGCAATCTTTTGATTGCGTTCAAAGGTAAGATTTAAAGGCTTGGTCAGAGGACGGTCATAACCAATTTGCAAATCCTTGGCTTGGAAGATAAAACGCCCTGGCGTACGAGCTGGTTTGAAATCAAAGGATGGTTTTGGTTTCTCACTTTGCAACTCGATAATATCCATCTTATCCAATTTCTTCTGACGAGACATGGCCATGTTTCGTGTTGCAACACGCGCTTTGTTTCGAGCCACGAAGTCCTTGAGGTCCGCAATTTCTTTTTGCTGACGTTCGTAGGCAGCCTCTAGCTGAGATTTCTTCATAGCATAAACTTCTTGGAACTGGTAGTAGTCACCAGAATAACGCGTCAGCTGTTGATTCTCCACATGGTAGACAATATTAATCACGTCGTTCAGGAATGGAATATCGTGCGAAATAAGGACAAAGGCATTCTCATAGTTTTGGAGATAGCGCTTAAGCCAGTCAATATGCTCAGCATCCAAGTAGTTGGTCGGCTCGTCCAACAGCAAGATATCGGGCTTTTCAAGGAGGAGTTTAGCCAAAAGTACCTTGGTTCTTTGCCCACCTGACAAAGAGGTTACATCTGTATCCATGCCAAAGTCCATGACACCAAGGGCACGCGCTACTTCGTCAATCTTAGCATCCAAGGTATAGAAATCACGACTCTCTAAACGGTCTTGAAGTTCGCCAACTTCTTCCATGAGAGCATCAACGTCCGCTCCATCTTCAGCCATTTCCATATAAAGGTCATTGATACGAGCTTCAGCTTTGAATAGCTCATCAAAGGCCGTACGGAGAACATCGCGTACCGACTGCCCTTCAGCAAGGACAGAGTGCTGATCCAAGTAACCGGCAGTCACATATTTGGACCACTCAACCTTCCCTTCATCTGGCAGCATCTTACCAGTCACGATACTCATAAAGGTTGATTTTCCTTCACCATTGGCACCGACGAGGCCGATATGTTCTCCTTTGAGAAGGCGGAAGGACACATCTTCAAAAATTGCACGGTCACCAAAACCATGACTCAGATTTTTAACTTCTAAAATACTCATATTAATTCCTTATCTTGTTTTTATGTAATCGTTTATAAAGTAGCCAAGCCAGATAGCCACCCAAAGTATTGGTCCACAAATCATCAATTTCAAAGACGCGATTAAAATCAAAGAAAAAGTCCAAGACTAACTGCGTACACTCGATTCCAAGACTCACTAGAAAACTAAAAAAGAGCACTTTTCTTGTTTTCCGCAAATTTGGAAGGAGATAAAGGAGTTGGAAAATCAGAGGAAAAAGTAAGAAAACATTAAGGATATTTTGTAGAAAAATCCAGCATAATTGTCCAATGTCACTCACTTCACCCAGTTTCCAGAAAGAATTGAAAGGAGTCAAAAGAAAAACCAGGCGTCCAAGATGCTGAATACCTGGAGTTTCCACTCCCACAGGAGAATGTTCTTGAGGAGTAAAGCAAAAGTAGATGATACAAATACTATATAAAATAACTCCCCAGACCAAAACATGATTATAAGTTTTCTTCATCATTAAGGATTGACTGCTGCGACTGCTTTCTGGCGGTCACGTTTCATTGTATTAGAACGCAATTGTCCACAAGCTGCATCAATATCAGTACCATGCTCTTGACGAACAACACAGTTAACCCCTTTTTTCTTAAGCGTATCATAGAAGGCCAGGACGCGCTCTTTAGGACTACGGCTATATTGGTCATGCTCACTAACTGGGTTATAAGGAATCAAGTTTACATAAGACAATTTCTTGATATTCTTGAGCAATTCAGCCAATTCCAAGGCTTGTTCTACACCGTCGTTGACTTCATTAAGCATAATATACTCAAAGGTTACACGACGATTGGTTGTTTCGATATAATACTCAATAGCAGCAAAGAGTTTTTCAATCGGAAAGGCACGGTTAATCTTCATGATGCTTGAGCGCAGTTCATTATTAGGTGCGTGAAGGGAAACGGCAAGATTGACCTGAACACCTTCATTAGCAAAATCACGAATTTTATGGGCCAAACCTGAGGTTGAAACCGTAATGTGACGAGCACCGATGGCCATTCCCTTGTCATCATTGATAGTACGAACGAAATTCAAGACATTGTTATAGTTATCAAAGGGCTCACCGATACCCATGACAACAATATGGCTGACGCGCTCGTCCTGACCACGCTCATCAAAGTATTTCTGAACCAGCATGATTTGCGCTACAATCTCCCCATTATTGAGGTCACGTTGCTTCTTGATCAAACCAGAGGCACAGAAGGTACAACCGATATTACAGCCGACCTGAGTGGTCACACAGACTGACAAACCATAGTGTTGACGCATAAGTACAGTCTCAATCAACATACCATCTGGCAATTCAAAAAGATATTTAACTGTCCCATCAGCAGATTCTTGCACGATTCGCTGTTTCAATGGATTAACCACAAACTGATCATTAAGCTTAGCAATCAAATCCTTGGAAAGGTTGGTCATCTCTTCAAATGACTGGACACGTTTACGATAGAGCCATTCCCAGATTTGGTCTGCACGGAATTTCTTTTCTCCCTGCTCCAAAACCCATTCCTGCATGGTTTGACGTGTTAAACTATAAATTGACGGTTTCATTTCTACTCCTTATTCTCTACTCACTTCTGACGAATGACAAAATGACGTTGTCCCTTGTCCTCTTTCTGAGAATGCTGGTCTTTTTGACGACGTCTATTTTTCTTATCTGCATTCGGTTTTCGTTTGGTTTGAGTCGGTTTCTTTCCTTTTCTAGAAGGTGTTTCTTCTTCCTTCTTACGTATTTTCTTGTCAAATGATGCTCGCTTAGGGGCTTCATTTTCTAAGACAAAATAAGCACAACCATAACTACAATACTCTAAAAGGTAGTCTTGTAAACGACTGATTTTTTCAAGTTTTTCTTCTGTTCGGTCATCCTTATAAAAACCTCGTAGGCGAAGCTGTTCGTTGCTCCAGTCTCCCACGATATAATCAAACTTGGTTAAGACTTCTGAAAAACGCTGATTAAAAGCCGTCACATCAAAGGCATCCTTGATATTTTCCACCAAGGAAAAAACTATCCCTTCCGTTTCGACCTTGTCCCCATGTAAATGGAACTCAGGACCAGGAAACTTGTTATAGTTGTATAATTCAGGTGCAATTTCTTTTCGCATAGATATCCTTTTTCCACGATTACTTAATACTTTATTCTACCATAATTTCTAGCAGTTAGCACGTTTCTCATAAAAATGAAAAAAGTCTGACGATTTTGTCAGACAAAAATAATATAACCTTAAAAAGAGAAGAACAATTCTTCCCTCCAACTATCATTATTTAGCTGCTGCGTACAATTCATCTACTTTGTTCCAGTTGATCACTGAGAAGAAAGCTTTGATGTAGTCAGGACGCACGTTGCGGTATTTCACGTAGTAAGCATGTTCCCAAACATCCAAGCCCAAGATTGGTTTTTTACCTTCTGAGATTGGTGTGTCTTGGTTTGCTGTTGAAGTCACTTCAAGTTTACCTTCTTTATTGACAACCAACCATGCCCATCCAGAACCGAAACGAGTTGTTGCTGCTGCAGTGAAGGCTGCTTGGAATTCTTCAAATGAACCAAATGTTGCATCGATTGCTGCTGCAAGTTCTGCTGAAGGAGCTGTTTTCTCAGGAGTCATCAATTCCCAGAAAAGAGCGTGGTTCAAGTGTCCACCACCATTGTTAATAAGCGCTTGACGGATATCAGCTGGGATAGATTCTACATCAGCAAGCAAGACTTCAAGATCTTCACCGATTTCAGGGTGTTTTTCTAGAGCTGCATTAGCATTGTTGACATAAGTTTGATGGTGTTTGTCATGGTGCAAGTGCATTGTTTCCGCATCGATGTATGGTTCCAAAGCGTCGTATGCATATGGAAGATCTGGTAAGATAATAGCCATCTGTAATACCTCTTTTTCTTTCTATATGAAAATGATAACGTAAACATTCACTTTTTTCAAGTTTTTTGCTTATAGATAAGGAAATCACTGAGATACTTTCTAATCATACTCTTCGAAAATCTCTCCAAACTGCGTCAACGTCGCCTTGCCGTAGATATATGTTACTGACTTCGTCAGTTTCATCCGCAACCTCAAAAACATGTTTTGAGCTGACTTCGTCAGTCTTATCTACAACCTCAAAGCAGTGCTTTGAGCAACCTGCGGCTAGTTTCCTAGTTTGCTCTTTGATTTTCATTGAGTATAAAATAAGTAAATCAGCAAGAAACCCACGACAAGATAATCCTGACGCGGGATAAAAATTTTTTGAAATAGGACTAATTTACCTGGCTAGCAATATGTAAGAGTGCCTTTTCAAAAAGGAAACCTTTTTCATAAAGGCCTGTTTTAATCTGATAGTCTGTCTCAATCAAATAGGAAATAGCTTGCTTCAAAAAGCTCAAGGAAAGTCCTCGTGAATCTCTCAACGCAAACTTGATTTGATAGGGATTAGGATTGCGTCCGAGAAAATTTCCTAGACTACTTGCAATCTGCGATTCTGTTTGCCCAGACTCCGACAAAATTTTCACCTGAGTAAAAGTCCGAAATTGTCCTAGCATGACTGCAATCAACTTGATTTCATCTTCCCCTTGCAAGGTCAAGTCTCTCACCAAATCGCGCGCCTGGTCCATCTTTTTAGTCAGAATAAACTGAGTTAAATCAAAAATATTGTCCTGCAAGGTCTTGGGAATTGCGTTAACAATATCCTCTTCCTCGATAACAGAGTCTTCTTTATAGGACTGTAAAAAGAGGAGATTTTTCTGGATTTCGCTAAATTGAAAACCAGACTTGATGAGGAGATTTTCAAAAGAATGATTGGCAAACTGCAGACCTTCTTTCTGGCTCCACTTTTGAAAATACTGACGCAGTTCTTGTTCTTTAGCTTCTACTGCATCGAAGACCTTGGCATCACGCTTAAGTAATTTAACCAACCGTCTTTTGCTATCCAGCTTTCCTTCTGCAAAGATTATCAACTTGGTTGTTGGTGAAGGATTGTCAAAGTATTCCTCAAATGACTTGAGCTCATCATCTGTCAAAAAGCGCTTTTTAGCAGTTGTGATATCGACAAAATGATCTAATATCACGATTTTCTCATCCGCAAAGAAAGGAAGACTGACCAACTCCAGTTCCACATCCTTGTAAACTACTTCTTTCATATCAAAGTAGGCAAAGTTGAGGTCGGCAGAATCATAACCAATCTGTTTCAATACTTGACTCTTCATAACTTCAAACTGACCCTGCTCTGTCCCTGTAAATAGGCTCAGACTAGGTAAATTTGATAAAGTCAACTTCTGACTTTCTTCAATGGCTAGCATCTTCTCTCCTTTCTTCTGATTTTTTAATGAATTTAATCAATATAGCGCAATTTCCCACGGAAATCTTCTAGGCTTTCGTACCCTTTTTCCGCCATGATTGCTTTCAGTTCATTGGTAATACGATCAAAAGCACCAACTCCTTCTTTGTGAAGGGTAGTTCCCACCTGCACCATACTAGCTCCACAGAGGATATGTTCAAAGGCATCTCTACCAGTCAGAACGCCACCTGTTCCGATGATTTGGATTTGAGGATTTAAACGTTGATAAAAAGCATGAACATTCGCTAGAGCAGTCGGTTTGATGTACTCCCCACCAATCCCACCAAAACCATTCTTAGGACGAATAACGACGGACTCATCTTCTATATACAGGCCGTTTCCGATAGAGTTAACGCAGTTGACAAACTTAAGAGGATACTTGTTGAAAATAGCTGCCGCTTGGTCAAAGTGAACAATATCAAAATATGGTGGCAATTTAATTCCCAGAGGTTTGGTAAAATAGGCAAATACCTCTGCCAAAATCCGGTCAGTTGTCTCAAAATCATAGGCAATCTGAGGTTTACCTGGAACATTTGGACAGGAAAGGTTTAGTTCAGTCAGACCACGAAACTCACTCTCTTGGACTTTTTTCAAGATAGTATGGGTTTCCTCTGGAGACATGCCGACTAGAGATAGGAAGAAAGTTCGGTTCGTCTCTTTTTCCTGCAAGTCCAAAAGGTAGTCCAAATAATAGTCTAAGCCATTATTTGGCAAGCCCATAGAGTTGATGGAACCAAGTGGAACATCTTGATAGCGTGGCTCAGGATTCCCCTGACGAAAGTCCAAGGTCGCTGTCTTAGTGACAAAGGTTCCTGCCGCTGAGTTTTTAACCCCTTCTAACTCCTCTATCGTCATACAAGCCACACCTGCTGCATTCATCAAGCAATTGTCAAACTCAAAACCAGCAATTTGTGTTTTTGTTGATACCATGATTCTGATCCTCCGGATTCCATTTATTTCTAATATTATACCATATTTTCAGCTTTTCTCTTTAAGAAAGGCATTTATAAGAAAAACGTTCGTTTTTTATCCACTTTCAAAAAATTCCAATTTCAAACAACCCCAAAAATCAAATTGAAAGAATTTTTAGAAAATTTTTGTTTTTCTCTTTACAGTTAAAAAAAATTCTGCTATAATGACACACATAATTAAATTAGAATTTAAGGAGAACGATATGACATCTGCTAAAGAATATATCCAAAGCGTGTTTGAAACTGTAAAAGCTCGTAACGGGCACGAGGCTGAATTCCTCCAAGCTGTTGAAGAATTTTTCAACACTTTAGAACCTGTATTTGAAAAACACCCTGAGTATATCGAAGAAAATATCTTGGCACGTATTACTGAGCCAGAACGCGTAATTTCTTTCCGTGTTCCTTGGGTTGACCGTGATGGAAACATTCAAGTAAACCGTGGTTACCGTGTTCAATTCAACTCAGCTGTTGGACCATACAAAGGCGGACTTCGTTTCCACCCAACTGTTAACCAAGGGATTTTGAAATTCCTAGGATTTGAACAAATCTTCAAAAACGTCTTGACTGGACTTCCTATCGGTGGAGGTAAAGGTGGATCAGACTTCGATCCTAAAGGTAAAACAGATGCTGAAGTGATGCGCTTCTGCCAAAGCTTCATGACTGAATTACAAAAACACATCGGACCATCACTTGACGTACCTGCTGGTGATATCGGTGTAGGTGGACGTGAGATTGGTTACCTTTACGGTCAGTACAAACGCCTTAACCAATTTGATGCTGGTGTCTTGACTGGTAAACCTCTTGGATTTGGTGGTAGCTTGATTCGTCCAGAAGCAACTGGTTACGGTTTGGTTTACTACACTGAAGAAATGCTTAAAGCTAACGGTAATAGCTTTGCTGGTAAGAAAGTGGTTATTTCAGGTTCTGGTAACGTTGCTCAATACGCTCTTCAAAAAGCAACTGAACTTGGTGCTACTGTAATCTCTGTATCTGACTCAAACGGCTATGTCATCGATGAAAATGGTATCGACTTCGATCTTTTGGTTGATGTTAAAGAAAAACGTCGCGCTCGTTTGACTGAGTATGCAGCTGAGAAAGCAACTGCTACTTATCATGAAGGTTCTGTATGGACTTACGCTGGAAACTATGACATCGCTCTTCCATGTGCTACTCAAAACGAAATCAACGGTGAAGCAGCTAAACGTTTGGTTGCTCAAGGAGTTATCTGTGTATCTGAAGGTGCCAACATGCCAAGCGACCTTGATGCCATCAAAGTCTACAAAGAAAATGGTATCTTTTACGGACCTGCAAAAGCTGCCAATGCTGGTGGTGTAGCCGTTTCAGCTCTTGAAATGAGCCAAAATAGCCTTCGCCTCTCATGGACTCGTGAAGAAGTTGATGGACGTCTCAAAGACATCATGACAAACATCTTCAACACAGCTAAAACAACTTCAGAAACATACGGTCTTGATAAAGACTACCTTGCAGGAGCTAACATTGCTGCTTTTGAAAATGTAGCAAATGCTATGATCGCACAAGGTATTGTTTAAGATTCATTTGCTTAATCCTCAATCACTACGATTGGGGATTTTTATGTTGAATTCAAAAAACTCACCATTAACAGTGAGTTTTAACATCAGAATTTATTTTACTTTCATTAGGGCAGATGACAAACATTCAACAATCTCATCAACTGCTTCATCTATGTTTATAGTTCCTTCATCATTCAACATCATGGGAATAAGATAAGAAAAACTCAATGCTAAAATGTATCGAACAATTCTTTCATTTGACCAATTTAGAATAAGTCCTTTTTCTTTAAATTGATTTAAAGCAGGGCTAATTGGTTCTATTATAGATTGAACAATAATATTTCCTAACTGGATAGAAAGATTTTTATCAATAAAAGAACGCCCCAAGAGAATTTTAACATGCATTTGATTCTCCTGAATGAAAAAGAGCCTATCTCGAACAATACTTTTTAAAAAGAAGGGAAAAGTTTTTTGATCTACTGTGAATTTTTTTTCTGAGAAATCCGCAATTACTTCTGGAATAACCTGTTCTAGAAAAGTAGATAAAATGGCTTCTAAAATACCTTCCTTTGTTTTAAAGTAA
Source organism: Streptococcus sp. KR (assembly GCF_002238115.1). Taxonomy (GTDB): domain Bacteria; phylum Bacillota; class Bacilli; order Lactobacillales; family Streptococcaceae; genus Streptococcus. The sequence goes on from NZ_NGVM01000005.1 coordinate 66,218, forward strand.
CTAAAAACAGTTCCTTCTGACACTCCAGCGCGTTCGGCAATAAGGCTGGACGTTGTATTCTCAAATCCAATTTCTGAGAATAATTTTAAGCTTGATAATAATACTCGACGTTGTTTCAAGCTCAAGTTGCTAACTTCTAACGTCTGAGCATACTTTTGTTCTAAACTTTCCATCGCTAGCACTTCTCTTCTACTCTCTTACTTTTACGACTTTTTTGCCTCGACTGTGTCCCATTTTCAGACTACGATAGGCTTCTCTAACTGACTTTAGAGAAAAGTCATACACTTGATCAATTTTCAGCTGAACCTTCCCGTCTGAGACCATTTCAGTTAAAGTGCTAAAATCATCATATGTGGAATGTCTTGGACCAGTAAACTGAGCACCTTTTATCATAACATAGGGCGAAGGTACTAATGTCCCAATAGCTGTCCCCTTCAAGCCTAAACTAAAAGCCAATCTAACATAATCAGATCCATAACAATCCAAAAATTTTGTAATAGGCGTTAGACTAGCTGATAGAAGAGCCTTCATGATATTCTCTTCGTAACTTACTGGTATGGCACCTAAAGACTTCAGATACTCTGCATTTTTCTTACTTGCGATTCCGATTACTTTCGCACCCTTAGCAACTGCATACTGTACTGCAATACTTCCAATACCTCCTGCTGCAGCTGAAATAACAACAGTATCTCTTGAATTTAAACCGATTCTTCTAAAAGCCCCACCTACAGTTAGAGAAGCTACTCCCATAGTAGCTGCGTGGGCCATGTCAATCATCTCTGGTTTCAATACAATTTCCGATTCATTGACACAAATTTCTGTTGCTAAAGCTCCTCTCTTAGTTCCCAAACCAGGATCACTAATCATTGTTCCAAACACCTTGTCTCCTACTGAAAACCTACTTACTTCATTTCCAACTTCTGTAATAACTCCAGAAAAATCTCTCCCCACACCTCTTGGAAATAAAGATGATTTAGATTCAAACCAACGACTTGGTTTCCTTAATTTCGTTATAAAAGATAGAAATCGAAGGGGTTTCGCTCCCTTAAAAGTTTTATAATCAATAGGATTTAAACCAACAGCATGAACTTCTACTCTCACCTGATTTACATCCAAGGCTGTAGAGTCTATCTTCAGCAAATCCAAGATCTCTTCGTTACCGAAACGACTGTACTCTATTGCTTCAACAACCATTTTCTTTACTCCTTAATTTCACAAAAATTGAGTGAACACTCATTTTTATAAATTATACTCTTAATTTGTAAGAAAATCAATATTATCGTTTGATAACGATTTATGACATGATACAAATATCCATCATTTCGATTTACCAATATGATTCTTTCAATCTAACTCTCCTCACTTTTAAAGATTCCTTTCCCTTTTTTGCCCCCTGGCACATAAAAATAAAAACCGCTAGTTCTAAGAATAGCGGTTTTTTAAAGTAAACAAACTTACTAGGTTTTAAAAACAATATCAAAATAGCTATAAGATAATATCATTTCGATTATCCTAAAATCAAGAAACTATAAAAGTTTTACCGCAAGTTGCACAGGTTAATTGAGTTCCAATTACTCCATCTGTTGGCTTATAACAAGTAGGACAATAAACACGTTTTGCTGATAATTTATAAGATAACTCATCTCGCAATTCTTTTCCCTTAATTTCAATAACATCTTCACCTTGTTCTTCAAACTTAAGAACTGTTATCAAAGCTTTATCATATTGTTTCATACGCGGCTGTTTCAAAAATAAAAAAGACGATATAATCAAAAATAGGAAAAATAAAACAAACAAAATTGTAACTATTAAAAGCCAGATAAAGTAGAAATCATAAAGTAAACCTTCTTTTTTTCCTAAAATCCATCTTATATAGTTATCAATGTACTGATAAAATTTCAATCCGGTGACAATACATATGAAAGATACTATAGGATAAACAACCTTGGAAATGATTAAACGATATCGTCTCATTTATATTTCCTTTCTAGATAACCATGCACCACAATAATCACATGATTTACCTTGCCCTAGGTCAAGCAGATTCTCACCACTACATGATGGACAAATAACGGGATATGTATTTTTGTTAATCTGGTGCTTTTCAAATAAAGTGAATAAAGCTTGTATTTGATTTCGTTTCTTGACTTCTTCTTGTCTCCTAGACTCACAATAAGTCATTACCAAAATTAAAATCACACTAAGCAAATACCAAGGAACTAAAAGAAATAAAAATCGAATAGACCATTCCCTAGATTTTTCATATTCAAAAAATGATGATAAAATGATTAAAACAAGCATTTGAAGTAAATTCTTCTGTTTTAATTTCTTCAAGGAAAAGGAATCTTTAATTGTTTCTCGAAACAAATATAAAATAACTAAAGCAACTGGCACAAAGGTAACATTTTGAAATGATAAAAATAAAAAACTGATAACAACGGGAATTCCAATAGATTTTGCCAAAATTATAAAATCAAGATTTTTCAATATAAAGATTCTTGGTTCATCATCTATAGAAAAGATAGCAAGTGATAAAACTACAAAACAGAGTATTACTATATTTGAAATTAACCAATGAAAGCCTTTTTTCCAATTATTCTTAATATACTGTTTCACCTATCTTCTCCTCTAGTTGCTATATATTCTCTATAAAGAGCTTTCCCATTATATATCTCATCCAAAGCTTTGACTTTAATTTTTATATTTTCTAAAACACCAAAGCTATAAAATGCAAAGGATGACAAAAAGAAACCTGATAAAGAAAAAATAATAGGAATCAATATTGAGAAAATCGGCCTACCATGTTCAAGAAATAGAGTTATAGCCCATAGTGAAAGAAAAAATGTTGCACTTGTTAATCCCATAAAAAGTATACTTAATAAACGAAATACTTGGTACATCTAGAATATCCTCCTGTCATAGAACTTGTCTAAGTAAATCCCTTACTCTCTTAAAAAATTTCCAAATACTCTTCATACCCCTTTGTATTTATTCATACATTTCCATACTTAGAATTACATAAATTGAATGATTTAAAAATACAAACAAAGAAATCATAGTTTTCAGATTTCTAAGAAAAAGGGAAATTCTGGCAATACCAGACTTCCCAAATAAAACAAAAGTAAATTTGAAAATGTAAAAAATCAAAGATTAAAGATAATGCTTAAACAAGATTGATATAAAAATGATTTTTCCAATCATTTGAACTATCTTTCGTGCCCGCAATTAGAACAGAAGTTTGCTCCTTCCAAAAAAGCAGTCCCGCATTGGCTACAAAATTTAGCTAAGCCTGTTTCTCCTTTGAGGTCAGTTTGATGTTGATTAACATCTTTGTCAAATGAATTCCTATCTTCAATATGATCTACCAAGTTGCTCAATTTAGCTCCCAAGGAAAGTCCCATAGCTATTTCCACGCCTGCTCCCATTAGATTTCCTGCAGAATCATTATTTTTTGCTGCCTCTTCTAAAAGATCAAATTGTCTCTCTTCTTGATAAGTATACTCTTCAATATCTCGACCAGCCTGCTTGCTTTTGGCTTCCAAAATTTGCTTGTGGAATTTAAAGATTTCTCTATATCCATTGCTATTCTGATTTACCTTTAAAGCCTCAATGTTAAATTCCTCAATACTAATTCCATATTTAGAAAAATGGCTGGATAAAATAGCTGACAAAGCAACAGACATATCAAAACTGTGCATCTCAATATCAAGAATTGGAATCTTATGGTTGTATATTACTTGTGAAATAGCTGAACTAATCAACCCACTAACAGTTTGTCTAAACCGTTTTTGTAAAATAGGAGCTGTTATAATATCGGGGTGACTTGGCATAAATTCTAATATAAAAGCTTCTAAGTCTACAATTCGAGGAATGAAATTCCCATGTATTTTCAATTCTACAGGAATATCACTTTCTGGATCTCGAACCATTATAGGAGAAGAAGTTCCCCATCCAATCGGTTGTAAATCATACATATTCACAAACCACAAAAACAATGAGTCAGACGAAATACCTCCACTTAGAAAGTTTTTTATTCCTGAAACTACTTGAATATCATATCCTTCAATCTTATGTTTACCAGCATCATAAGTAGTTACTGCTCTTCCATTTGAAAACAATACAGCACACTGACCAGGGTTTACAATTACAGTTGCTCCTATCTTGATATTCGTTTTAGGATGTCTCCAAGCAAGTATATTCCTTGTATCTTCATCTTCATAACGAATAACATCAAACAAATTTAATGCCATCTTTTCTCCTCCAAAATGAAAACTATAAATTATAAGATTAATCTTCCATACCTATATTACTATTATATAACCCATTTATTGAAAAGGCAACTCATACTTATAAATTATTATCTTTGGAGCAATCCCCTATATAAAACAAGAAAAACCGCTAGTCCTAAGAATAGCGGTTTTTCTTGTTTTTAAGCTACTAATGTAGTTACTCTATTATTTAAGAGTAACAATTTGCTAATCTTATTTTCTCCCAGTATTAGTGGGTTAATTCCTCCATTTTCAACTTTGGCAGGAATTTGGTAGGTAAATTGATAATCCAAGATTATCTAAACTGCTTGTAATCTCTTCTGAAATTGTTGAATCACCTGAATAATACCAATGACTATATGTATTCAACGTGGTTGACTTATCAGCGTGTCCTAATCGATATGAAACATATAAAGTATCCTTATGTAACACATTTATAAGATAAGATGCATGACTATGTCTTAATCCTTTCCCCGTAATTTCTGGTACACCAGTAATCTTAGCATGCCTTTTTATTATCCTAGAAATTGTAGACTTACACAAGGGGGCACCAAAACGTGATATTACATAATCTTTATCATCATTCTTGATTTGAACTTCTCGCCACTTTTTAAGTATTGTAATCGTAAAATCATCTAAATCAATTTTACGATTCCCTGCTACTGTCTTTGTTTGTTGTTTAGCATACCATACACCGTTTTTGTCTTTCTCAATTGTCGAATGAACATGAATCCATTTACGTTCAAAATCAATGTCTTCCCATTTAAGAGCAATACCCTCACTAACTCTTAAGCCAGTCATAAAATATAACCAGATCGTCATGTAATTATGGAGTCCCTCATACTCACTAATATCGAAAGAGTTTATTACCTTCTTAAATTCATCAAATGTCCAAAATTTTGTATCAGGGTGCTTTCCTCTAGGATTATCTAATCCTTTAAAAGGAACTCTATCAATATAACCCAATCTTTCTGCATAGCCCAGACATGCTTTAAATCTAGACCACATATTTTTAGCATAGTTACTAGAATACTTGTCTATAATAGCTAAGCGAAATCTTTCACAGTCAATAGTACTAATATCTGATAATTTTTTACTACCAAATTGCTTAATAAATAACTGATGATGTGGTAAAGCGGTCTGATAAGTTACAAATTGAACCTTTTGTTGATAATATTTTAAATAAATCTCTTCCATAAACTCTCTAAAAGTTAGAAAACTATTATTAATAGTAGAGTTCACAAATTCATGTTTTAAACGAAGTATCTCTTCATAAGCTTCCTTAAAAGAATCAAACGGTAGTCCCTGTTGATTTTTCCTTCCTTTCTTTTGAATTCTTTTCCCAGTTATTGGATCAACTCCTAATTCAATTTGAAAGTAAATTTTTCCTTTTGAATCTTTGTATACACCTTTATATTTCTTTGTCTTTGATATAACCATTTTTCTCACCTTCTATATCTGAAAAAGAAATACCAATTAAATTTTCTACAATATTTTTAGGAGCAATGCCTAACCTTTTATTATCGAAAGGTGAACATCCTAATTGTACCGCATTCTTATCATTTTTTCTAGCTTCTTCAAACTTTTTTACAGCAATCTTTTTTGCTTGTCTAATAATATTCCTCGATGTGTGCTCTGGAAAACCAATCGCAACTAAATCTTTATAGTTTACTGTTTCCATGATTTTACTACTTCCTTTCTTAGATTTTTTCACCTCCATGGCATGACTGATGAAGTCATCATAAGAATTTCACTTGCTGCTCTTTTACGGTGGCAGCCTGAACGGTCAGAAGTATCATTGTATATCATTTGTATCATGGCATATAAAGTATCGCTCTATTTTATTGATGGTTTTAAAATCGCTCTTGTCATGGCGAGCCATTCAAATCTGCTCCACAAATGAGGAAAGTACCATTTTGGACTATTCAATTGTCAAAGAACAAATAAAAAATCTCCTCATTTTTACACTCTATGAAATTGAGGAGATTATTTTCTAAAGCGAATTTTATCAGGAAAATCTGTCAATCCCAATAGATAGTCTGTACTGACATCGTAAAAGTTTGAGAGAGTTACCAATACATCTGCCGTCAAGGCATGGTCACCCCGTTCAATTTTAGCATAAGCTGAGTTTGTAAACGAAAGTATTTTTGCTATTTGTTTTTGGGTCAAATCGTGATCTTCCCTCAAATCTCTCAAACGTCTGTACATCTAGCTTTCTCCTGAGAAGAGTATAATATATAAAACTAAGAAATCTTTCAAAGTGTCCAAACTGGACATTTTGAACTAAAATTAATTTATTAAACACTTCTCATAAGCATATCTATTAACCGTCTGAGAGCAAAGATTTTATCAACTATTTAAAATTACTGACTTTCAAAAATTAGTCTTATTGTAAAATAAAGTGAAACACACAAGACATATTTATCTAATATATTATAGTCTAAAAATATTACAAAATTATAGGGAAATGTTCACAAATCAATCATACAAGCACTTCTCTGAAGCTGAACAATACTAAATTTTAGTTTTATTTAAACAAAGGAAAAAACTGCTTATACTGCTCGTCGTTAGGATAGAAAACGTTCTATTTTTACTTGTAAAACTAATCGAGATTCTGTAATACCGGTGAAACAAATCAATGATAGAAGATGTACTGATAACAGTATTATGCAAATCCAATCTAGAATTTTCATTATCATTCTATAGAAGCTAGCCATTACTTATAACTAAATAAGATTTAGCCTGACTTTCTGACAGAGTTCACATAAGTGAAGAAAGAAAAACCAAGGAGACATAGTATGAAAATTTTTATTCACACTTATAAATTCCAACATTTTGATTATGTGAATATTAGTCAGCATATTTCAGGAGTATAAAAAATTAAACATTGAAAGTTGCACACTATATTTTACTACTGATTATTCCAAAACATTCCCTCCTAATAACAAGTTACTCTAAGTTATCCCAGTGGGAATGACTGGTGATATTACTACTCATGGGAGTTTCACCCACTATCTTTTTACGTTGGCATCCTGAACGTTCAGAAGTATCATTGCCCTTATTTATGGTCATGACAGATAGAGAACCACTCTATTTTATAGCTAATAATTTTCGCTCCTATCACGGCGTATATCACTAAATTGCTCGACAAATAAGAAAGTCCCACCTCGGTTTATTCAATTGTCAATGAACAAATCAAGGAGAGACTATTTCATTTTATGTTTTATCATATCTGGACAATCTGTTAACCCTAATAGGTAATCCGTACTAACGTTATAGAGTTTAGAAAGCTGCGCAAGGACATCTGCCGTTAGGGCAACCTCTCCTCTCTCAATTTTTGCATAATTTGTATGAGGGAAGGAAAGTAAATTTGCAACAAATTTTGGGGTGAAATCGTGATCTTCTCTCAAATCTCTTATCCGTTAGTACATCTAGCTTTCTCCTAAGAAAAGTATATGTCACTTTCAGAAAAAGCTGGGAAATTGTCATAATATGACAGAAGTTTTTTCTCTGTCTATTTTTTACAAAAATCAACACCAATTGAATAACTCATCATAGTAATTACTTCAATGCCATTTCGAATTCATTTTAAACTCTTCAATGCAAATTTTAAGAGTATACAAGTTAGTAAGTCACCTACTCCTACAACTCCAAAAACAAGTAATGTTTTAAAGTTAAAATATGAAAATACAACCGTTCCTAAAGGCATTAACATTAAAGCAAAAAATGCAATTATACTAAATACCCTTCCTAAATATTCCTTTTCAATTGTAGACTGTAAATACGATAACATTTGAACATTAAAAATTGTCATAGCTAATGATGATAATGAAAACAAAAGTAAAGTAATCGACCAGATCTTCACTAAAGGAATCATAATCAGTGGTAAAGATGATATCAAAAGGAATGTACTATATTGGTTTGACGAAAAACTTCTTTTAAAAAAATTATTCGATACAGCCCCAATAATATTCCCAACTGCTTGACCAATTAAAATCATGCCATATAACTTATCCAAATCGTACATTTTATTAATAAACGGTAAATAAAAGTTTATTCCTGATGAAAAGAAGTTAATCATCGAACTTGAAATCAGTAAAAGAAGTAACTCTTTATTGTTATAAATGTAACTAAATCCATACTTTATTGAAAAGGCGTCAGATTTTTGGGGAGAGTTATCAAAAAAATTTAATTCAGTGAAAAAAACTGATAAACACCCAGATAATAAAAAGCTAAGAGAATTAACTAGCATTCCATATTTATATCCTACTAATGCTATCGTGAGCATCCCAATAACTGGAGATAGGATGCTCAAAAATTCCGAAATTGATTTTGAATAAGAATTATATTTAATAATGTTATTTTTACTTAATAAGTCTCCTACTATTGCTCTATAAGCAGGAGCATTAAATGCATATAGAATTGCTAAACAAATATTTGTAACTATCAACATATATACATTACTTTCACTATAAAACATAAAAACTATAAAGGTAAGTAAACTAGCTATAAAATCAGTAACAATTAATATTTTTCTCTTATTCTTACTGTCCGCAAATACACCTCCAAAAAGGCTGAATAACAATTGTATAATGATCTCTGAAAATTGATAAATCCTCATGTAGTAATTTGATTTACTCTCCGAAGAAGCTATAACCAATTTATTGGCGTAATCATAAATTGTAGTGCCAAATTCATTTAATTGACTACTGATAATTAATAGAAAAATATTCTTTTTTTCTAATTTGTTGTTTTTTGATTCCATCTAAATATCCCTCCCATGATATTCAAGATAAAAAATTCTCAAATTCTTGTTTGACTAGTTTACAAAACTCTTCCATGAATTCTAGTGAATAGTGTTGTGAGTCGCTAGTAATACTAATTTCAAATGCATTGTCTGTCTTTTCAAGAAGTACCATAAAAATTGATTTTTGATAATTATTATCCGATATCATGTTATTAATTGAATAATTAGTTCTTTTTAAAACTTTCCATGAAGTATCTGCAAAAGAGTCACCCAAATAATTAAATAATATATCTGGGCAAGCGACCTTTGATAAAGATTTTTTCACCTTGCTATACATGAGGCCATTATTTGGAACTGCTAACATTCTTCTTTCAATTTCATCACATTGAGCAACAAGATCTCTTTTTACATCAAAATTTATTGGATATTCTGAAGTAAACCACCCAACTACATCAATAACATTTTCTAAATAGTCTTTAAACATTCGTCCATGCCCTTCTAACATGACTTGAATATTATTTTTTTGAGATATCATTGCAAAACATCGTACAATTAGTGATAAAAGAAAATGCTCAACTTTTAAATTACTTTGAATCACTTTTAAATTATCTTGTGAGAATTCTAGCTTTAAATAGTTTTTTTGTATTTCTTGTGAGAATTCATAATTTTCAAAGTTATTTGATTTATGCGCCAAGGTTACTTGGTTCCAATAATTAAATTCTTCCTCATCTACAGGTAATTTGTTAATACTTTCAATTGCTTTTAATAGTCTAGATCTACTAGTATCACATTCTTGGTTACAAATATAATCATCTAAATCCTGTAAAATAATCCCCCAAGAAACAACATCTACTAACAGATGATGAATACAAATAAAAGCATAGTTAGTATCTGGAGTCTCAACATATTCGACTGCAATTAGATTGTTATCTTCTAAATTAATTTTAGAAATTATTTTTTCTGAGATTACATCAACAATTTGTTGAGATATTTGTTCTTTCAAGATTTGATTTTCAAAATAATACTTTCTGTACCCCGGTAAATTTATCTTAAAGTTGTGTTCCTCAGTAATCGACAGACGTAATGAATCATGTCTATCAATTAAGTAATTAATTCCATTTAAAAGCGTAGCAAGGGAAGTTTTAGAGATATCAACTACAATTGCTTGGCAAAAATGTGATGAATTTGGAAGATCTTTTTTAAGAAAGTCTTGCATGATCGGAGTTCCTAATGTCGTGTAGATGTTACTTTGTTTATTTTCATTATGAACATAATCCTGTAAATTGGTATTTGTAATAAAGTCTTTCAAACTCTTTGTTTTTAATAAATCCCTAACAGATGCAGAATAATTATTCTTCTTCAACTCAGATGTTACTTTCATTGCTCTTAAAGAGTCTCCACCATTATCCACAAAAGAACATTCAAGGTTTAAACTATCTCCTAATTCTTGCTTTAATATTTTGTAACATACTGTGCATAATATCGCTTCCTCTTCTTCAGCTTTTAAATTTGATTTCGCAATATTGCTAATATTTATCAATGCTTTTTTATCAGGTTTACCATTCGATGTTAAAGGAAATGATTCAATATTGATAAACTTATGGGGTATCATATACATAGGGAATGTCTCTGACATTCTTGCTTTTAAAATTTCACCGCGAATTGAATTACTTTGAATAAATGCAACTAATTCTTGTTTCTTATAATCAAAAACTACCACTACATCTCTTACTTCTTTTTGACTTAATAGATAGTTTTGAATTTCACCAAGTTCAATTCTATGCCCATGAAGTTTTATTTGTTCATCTTCTCTTCCGCGGAATATTAGATTACCTGAGCTATCCCAATTACCAATATCACCAGTTTTATAAAAAATATTTTGTAATATTTCGTCAAAAATAAATTTCTCATGTGTTAAATTGTCATTATTCCAATATCCTTGAGAAATACTTTCTCCACTAATAAGTATTTCACCCTCTTCTCCCTCTTCACAATATTTATTTCCATTCTTAATCGCTATATTTATATTACAATTAGGGATTCCAATCGGAACTTGTTTATTTTCAATATACGTTTGAAGTTCAAAGTGAGTTGCAGCTACAGTACATTCTGTTGGGCCATAAGAATTTACTATACGTTTTGTTCCAATATACTTTCTCAAACTTTTTTGATTAATAACCGTACCGCCATTTATTAATATTCTTAGTGGAGATAAATCATACATTGATACAACATGACTCGGGATAGCTGCTATCGTAACATTATTGACTTTAATAATATTATCAACTTTTTCGGGAATTAATCTATCATCTTTATCAATAAGTTGTAATGTAGCACCATTTAGTAAAGCCATAAATATTTCCCAAACCGATCCATCAAATCCTATATTTGCATACTGTAATACTGTATCCGATGGCTTTATACCTAATTCATTAATAAAATATGAATTAAGATTTAATAAATTTCTATGTGTTACCTTTACCCCTTTAGGACTGCCTGTTGTCCCTGAAGTATACATCACATAAGCTAAAGAATTTTCTGAGATTTGTTTTTCCTTAAATTGTTTTTGATCAATTCTTGAGAAAATTTCTTCAAATGAAATCTTTGAACCTTTTACATTAAAATCTCCTAATAGATCTTTTCCCGTAATCATAAGAATTGGATCAACCTCCTCCAATACTTGTTGAATCCTTGCAGTGGGAAATTCTTCATTAATGGGAACGTAGCAACCTCCTGCCTTTAGAACTGAAACAATTGCTAAAATTTGATTTACTGACCTTGACAGATGAATAACAACATTTTTATCAAAAACATCGTATTTCTGTAATAATAAATTAGCGATATTTGATGAAAGATTGTCTAGTTCAGAATATGTTAATTCTACATCATTATGGCGAACCGCTATCTTCTGAGGATAATTCCTAACAGTATCACTAAATCTTTTAATGACATTCGGATAGCCAATTTCTATTTTCTTTCCTTGATGTAAATATTTTTGTTTTATGTATTCTCTAAAATTAATAAATGATTGAAATTCATTTAGATCCATCACAAAATTTTCTGCTTCATTAAGCGTAGAAATAAACATTTTAAAGAAACATTCAATAAAATATTCATTGTATCTATTTACGTTATAATCTAACTCTATCTCAAATTTATTATCAATACTATTGACAATAAGGTTAATATCAAATTTACTAATATCATTATCAACCTGTAATGCCTTGGCTATCGTACCATTTAGATTGAGGTCATCTAAAACCATGTCATTAAAAACAAAAAAGTAGGTATACGGATTTAAATTTTTTATTTTATGATTTTGAAGTTTTTTATTCAATAATTCAAATATTCCCTTTGTTGATTTATCCAAAAATGTTTTAGATAAATCAGAAACATTTTGCAACACATCACCAAACGTTTCGCTTTTTGATACTTTTACTCCAAAAGGAATAGAATCACTAAACATTCCTAAGGTATTATCTAATTCTAAAAATCTTCTTTGATTAATAGGGGTTCCAAAAATAACTTGACTATTATTTTCTATTTGTCTCAAAGAACATGCATAGCAAGAAGCAAAATATGAAAATAGTGTCACATTTTTTGAAGAAAGAATCTCTCTTAGTTTAGGAGATAACTCGATAGTTTGCTTTATACGACGTACTTTTTTATCATCATTTCCACTGTCTAAATTTGCTAGATTATCTAAATTAAGCGATGAAAAATACTCATACCAATAGTCATCGATTTTTTCATTAATTCTATTCTCTGAAAAATCAATATATTGATATTGTTCTTCATCATTTTCATTTACAGATTCTAAACCATTATTATAGCTTTGAGTAATTTCATTAATTAATATTTGATTACTAATTTGATCAGTTACAATGTGATGTAGATCAACAATAAACAGCCATCTATCTTTACCCAATTTATAAATTGCTGAACGAATGACTTCGCCTTGACTCAAATTAAATGGCCTAACAAAGTTATTAATTACTTCTTCGATACTAAAATTATATCCAACTAAGCTTTTTACTTCTACATCCATTTCTTTTATTACGCCTGGAATTTGAATGTATTCTCCATCTAGTAATTCAAATACTGTTCCTAATATTGAATGTCTATGTACAAGATTATTTAAAATTTTTACTAATTTGTTACAATCTAGGCTCCCATCAATAGTGTACGCCATTGTAACGTTATATGCTGTATCTTCTTGAATTGTCTGAGTTATAAACATTCTTTTTTGCATGTCTGTCATCGCATATTTTGCTTTTTTAGGTGCATGGTTCAAAGTTTTTAAAGTAGAAGTTTTTGTATCAATTTTTAATCTTTCCCCTATTTTTTTCGATACATCCTTAACAGTATCACCGTCGAAAATTTCTGAAATTGTTACTTCTACCCCAAACTCCTCCTCAATTAGTTGTAAAAGTCTCATAATTAAAATTGAATTACCACCACTAGCAAAAAAAGAACTGCTTGAATTAATTGAATTTTTATCTCTTGATAATAAGAAGGCAAAAATATTAATAACTTTTTCTTCTACTAAGCTTCTTTCTTCCAACTGAGAAGTTTTTTCAGTTATTTCTATCAAATTTTTATTATTAACAATTAAATTTCTATCTATTTTACCTGATGCTAATCTAGGGAATGATTTAATAAAATAATAAGTTGATGGTCTCATGTATAGCGGTAAAGTATTGATAAAAAAGCTATCAATTTCCTTTTTAGTTATCTCTATACTGTCTCCTTCAAATACAACAGAAATCTTTTTATTTTCATCATCACCCGTAGCAAAAGCTATTACATTAGAAATTGATTCAAGATTTAACGCAGCATTCTCGATTTCCTCTAATTCAACACGGATTCCTAGAATTTGTACCTGATTGTCTCTTCTACCATTAACTACTAACTTTCTATCAAAGTTAATCTTTCCAACATCCCCAGTATCAAAATACTTCTCATTGTTAATATTAACAAATTTTTTATGATTTTCACCGATCTCATTATCATAGCCAGTAAAAATACTCTCTCCTTTTACAATAATACGACCAACAGTTTCTAAAGGGACTGGATTATTATTATCATCTACAATCAAAATATCCGTATTTGTGAATGGTTCCCCCTCTACGACATCATCTTTACAATTTATTTCACTCCCCGCAATATAAACAGCTGTCTCAGAAGAACCATATAAATTAATTAATTTAATACCTAATTGACCAATTGTTTTGTAAAAAACAGAGACCTTTTGCTTACTTAATTTTTCTCCAGCACACATAATCACTAAATTTAAATGCTTACCAATCCCTTTTATTTTTCTATATAATACATTTGAAAAATTATCAATAAAAGATGGTACAAAATTTATGTAAAATATATCATAATCAATGATAGCCTGAGTAATTAATTCAATATCTTTTTCTTCTCCGTCATTTAATATTACTAATGGAGATAGATGGAGTAAGAATCCAAAAACCTCTGTTAATGATACTCCAAAACAAAGTGGAGTTTTATGTAAAATGCGACCATCATCCAAAATATAGTGATTAAGATTTAACATTAAGTTTTTCACACTACGATAACTATTTGGAACTAACTTGGGAACTCCTGTTGAACCCGAAGTACATATTATATAACATATATCATCATCTTTACCAACTTGTTTATCTTCGATTAATTTTTCATTATCTAAAGAAAAAGAATTTATTTCATCGATAATTTGCTGGATCCTGACTCTTCTCTCACTTTCTACTTCTGAAAATGTAATTTTGGGTTTTAAAATTTTTAGTAAGTTATCTACCTTTGCATTCGGATATTCTTTTGAAATTGGGACATAAATTCCCCCTGCTAGCAATACAGAATATATTAAAATTAATGAATCAATACTTCTCCCTACTAAAAAAGCTACTTTATCTCTGTGAGAAACATTATACTTCTCTCTTAATAAAAATGCACCTATTGTTGAAAGTTGATATAGTTTTCCAATAGTGATTTTTTTATCTTTCTCAATTAAAACCACCTTATCAGGATGCTTTTTTGCTTGACTCTTAAATAAATCTAAAATACTTTTTACATTATCTAGTTCTACTCTACTTCCATGTAGTTCAACAATACCATTATTTGATATCATTTTTTATATCCTCCAAAATTTCTGTCTCTTTATTAAACTTGGCAATTTTACATACTTTATTAAAAATATTCACAATAGTTTCAGTCGCTGCCTTATCATAAAAGGATTCTAAGAATTCAAATTGAAACGTAAACTCATCATGTTCCTCATACACAGTTAACGAAGCTCCAAATTTAGGAGTTAAATCATGAAGAGGAATCATATTTAATAACAATTCTTTTTTCTTAATTCTTTTGAAACTATCTTCTTTTGCATGATATGAATAAAAAATATTAAATAATGGATTACCTTTCGCAGTAGGTATAACATGTCCCAGTTCAACAATTTTATTGAATGGATATAACTGATGTTCCATACAACTTAAAAGATGTTCATTCTCTCTGTTTATAACATCCAGTAAACTAATATTTTTTTGTTCAAAATCATAAATTATAGGAAGTGTATTCGTAAATAACCCAATAATTGAATCAGTCTCTGGTATAGCCCTACCACTAACCGGAATTCCTATAGTTATTTGATCACAATTATGATAAATACTCATACTGATTGCAAATAACGTTTGAAAATAAGATGCCGATGTTAAATTTGGTACTGGTGTATAAATTTCATTTCTTCTAACTTTAATATTTTTTTCAAAATAGCTATTATCTTCTGTTATAACTTTTTTTATCACCTTTACTGCTTGTTCAATTTTCGACATCTCATTTTGCCAAAATATTTCTGATGGTGAAAAATCTAATTTATCAATATATGTACTATAATCCAAATAAGTTAAATTACTTCTTACAATTTTCTCTCCTAGTAAACCGGCAATAAATTCATTCCAAAAAATCTTCATTGATTGTTCATCTGATACTATATGGTGTGAATCTAAAAATATAAATTGTTCTCCTCTAAAATTAAAAATTCGCATCCTGATCGTATTACCTAATTTTAGATTAAATGGTTGGATCAAATTTTTAGAAAATTCAATTGGTGATTGAATAATTTCCCCTAAGTCTTTAAAATCTACATCGTAATCATTGACAACCTCTTGAAAGAATCCTTCTCTTTTTATTTTAAATGCAGTTCTGTACTCAACATGATTATTAATAATAGATTCAAATACTTTTCGAATTTTATCCGAACATATAGGAGTAGAGTTAGAATATAAAAATGGAACATTATAAGTTAGTCCTCCCATACTCTCACTTAAATAAAGCATCCTCACTTGTGCATTTGTCATAGGAGCAATAGATAGCTCCTGATGTGTTAGATGTTTAAAATCACTCTTAGTTGCATATTCAATCATTTGAGAAATTTCTTCAACTCGAGGGTTTTTAAAAATTGAACTTATTTTTAACAGCTTTCCTGTACCCTTTTCAATTTCCCTTATCATTTTTAAAACTAAAATGGATTGTGCCCCCATATCAAAAATATTGTCGCTCATTGAAATATTATTGGCAGGTATGTTCAAGACATCTGATATAATTTCAACTACCGCTTTATCAGTTTCAGATACAGGTGGAGACATAAGAGTATTAGAAACAATTTTTGCATTTGGTAATTTAGAAATATCTAATTTTCCAGTTGTCTTTATAGGAAATTCATCGATTTGTGCGTACCTTCTAGGAACCATATAATTTGGAAGTCTTTTTTCAAGAGATTTCATTATGGCATATAAATCCAGATTATTATTTGAAATCATATAAGCAGCTAGTGATGCATTTTTTTCATCCCAAATAACTTTAGACTGAGTAATTCCAGGCAAGGTAAGTAATATTTGTTCTATCTCAGATAATTCAATTCTATGTCCATTAAGTTTTACTTGCTTATCAGACCTACCTATGAATTCAATATTTCCATCAGAATTCCAACGACATAAGTCTCCAGTTTTGTAATATCGCTTACCATTCAGTTCGATAAATACTTTCGCAGAAAGGTCAGGCCTATTTACATAACCTTTTGCAATTCCTTTTCCAGATACTATCAACTCCCCAATAATCCCTATACCTGTATCTTTTAACTTTTGATCAACTATCCTTACTTCATAGCCTTCAAGAGGTCTACCGATAGGAATACGTTTTTTCAAATTTGTTTGTGTGTCTAGTTGATAATATACACAACCAACAGTAGCTTCAGTCGGTCCATAGCCATTAATAAATACCACTTTATTATTCCTATTTGTTATTCTCTTATACAAACCAACATTAAATTTTTCCCCTCCCATCATTATCATAGAAGTAACATCAAAGATTTTCTCATCTAGTAGCTCTAATCTACTTGGTGTTGAAAATATTCCAATATTTCTAAATTTATGAAAATCTGGTGTTTCCCTTGTGTCCTTTGAAATAATTACAGGAATACCTTTAATTAATGGTAGATAAATTTCCTGAACAGTTATATCAAAAATAAAGTCGTTTAAAAAAAGTACATTATCACATACTTTATTAAGTAAACATAAAATACGATTATCTTGATAAAAATTTCTTAAATTTTTTCGAGAAATTTCAACTCCTTTTGGAACACCAGTAGTACCAGAAGTATATATAATATACGCTGAAGTTTCTTCATCTATTTTTAAAGGAGCGTATTCATATTCTTTATTAAAATCAATATTATTTTTATTTACTATAGTTGTTTCAAATAAGTGTGTGGCTTCACTTGTATCACTAATAATGATAGATAAATCAGAATCTTTTTCAATAAAAGAAAGCCTTTCTTCAGGATCTTCTTTAGAAAGTGGAACATAACAACCGCCTGAATAAAGTATTGCTAACATAGATATAATAATATCCGGCCCTCTATCTAAAAAAATACCTATCCTATCTCCCGCTTTGACCCCATAGTTATCAATCAAATTTTTAGCTAAGATTGTAATTCTATGAACTAGATCTCCATAAGTTATAGTCTCATTAAAAAAATATAAGCAAGCTTTATTAGGATTTTTTAGTGCAATTTTATTAATTTCTTCTAAAATATCTTTGTTGACAGTCCATTCAGGAGTAGTGGAATATTGATTAATTAGATTCTTTTCTTCATTGTTAACTAATACTAAGTCAGTAATATCAGAGTCAGTTTTTTCCATAGCTTCCTTAAGAAGATATAAATAGTGCTTCATTACATATTTAACAAATCCGGCGGAATAGCTTGAAGTGTCATATTCAATTTTTATTTCACCTGACTGTTCTCCTGGTTCAGAAAATAATAAAGAAAACTTAAATTTTGATTTACCATTTGAAATTGAAGAAAATATTAGTGTATCATTGCTAGTTCCAATTTTTATATCACTAGGCTGACTAGCGAATACAAAATCAATTGTCTGATTTGGAATAAATGTTGGGTGAGCAATTGATTCATAAAAATCTTTCTTAACTCTGTTGACAACTTCATAAAATTTACAATTTTTAATATCGACTGATATGAACAATGACTTCACAAACACATCAATCTGATCTTGATTCTCTTCAGTCTCTCTTCCTGAAATTGGAAATGAAAATGATATTTTATTACTTCCAGTATATTTATATAAGAGGACAGCATAGACAGACATTAAAATGATGTAAGGAGTTGTCTTCATTTGTACTGAATATTCCACAAGACTAGCCCATAATTCTTTAGAAAACTCTTCTGAATAAGTAACATCACTGATGTTTGAATTTTCTGATACAATATAATTTCCATCAATATTTACAGGGCATAATTTTGACTGTTTTTCTTCCCAATACTCAAAATCTTTATTATTACTTTCGATTTTAAAATTGGGTAAAAATAATGATGGTTTAATATCAGAACTTTCAAGATAGTATTCATTGTCTATTATCTTAGAAAAAATACTAAAGAAATTTTTCACTGCAATTCCATCAAAAAAAGCATGGTGAAAATCAAACAAGAATCGTGTAGATTCACTTGATGATTTGATTATAAAAATTCTAAAGGCTTCTCCATTACTGATATCAAACGGTTGAATTAAATCTTTTATAGAATTGATACTCTGTTCTTCTATTTCAATGACTTTATTATTATGAATATCCCTTTTTACTCTACGAAAACCATTTTTATCAAAAACTAAATTCATTTTCAAAACTTTAAAATGATCACAAATAGAATCTACAACTTTGCGAACTTGTTCTGTAGAAATACCTCTTTGATAATTACAAATATATGGTAAATTATATCTCGTATCATTATATTTTTGATTAGCGAGGCATATTCTTTTTTGAGTTTCAGGCATCTCACTGATAGATAACTCTTTATCCGATAAATTATTTTTAAAATTAGAAATTTTCTGACTAACCATATCGCATAAATCAGAGACCCTTAAATTATAAAATATATCACTAATAGTACAATCTATTCCAAAAACCTTATTTATACGTCCTACCAACCTGATTGAATGGAGTGATGTCAATCCCTTAGATAATAGGTTATCTGTCATTTTTAAATCAACAACATTTAAAACTTCTTTTACAATTTCTATAATAATATAATTATCGTCTCCAATTTTTGC
This sequence comes from Streptococcus sp. KR, assembly GCF_002238115.1. Classification (GTDB taxonomy): domain Bacteria; phylum Bacillota; class Bacilli; order Lactobacillales; family Streptococcaceae; genus Streptococcus. The sequence goes on from NZ_NGVM01000005.1 coordinate 85,855, forward strand.
AGAACTTCTAAATGATATTTGAGGTAACTTATCTCTATCTACTTTCCCATTGATATTAGTTGGTATTTGACTAATTCTTATACAATAGTTTGGAAGCATGTAAGACATTAACTTACCAGTTAATTTTGAATCAATATAATTCTTATCTAAATTTTTTTCAGACACATAATAAACAGTTAAATAGTCAAATCCATCAATATTTTGTAATTTAGCAACTGCATTTACTACCTCTGGAATTTGGTTAAATTGATATTCAACCTCTTCAAGTTCTATTCTGTAACCATTTAATTTGACCTGATTATCGATCCTACCGATAATTCTTATTTCTCCATCTGATGATATCAAGCCACAATCCCCTGTATGGTATCCTTTTCGATCTTTCAAAAATGCATCTGACTCTAGATTTTGATAACCTAGTCCTACTCCCCTACCATATACTACAATTTCACCAACTGTACCAGCTAAACAGTTTTTATTATCTCTTTCTATTGAAATTTGATAATTTGAATAAGGTTTTCCGATAGATATAGTTTTCAAATTTGAAATTTTGTCCGTATATTTAATTCTCTTAAAACTTGAATAAATTGTACATTCTGTTGGTCCATAGCCATTAATAATATCTGCCTTTGTATATTTTCTTATCTCTTTAACTAACTTACTTGATAATTTTTCTCCAGCAAGAATTATTAAACTGACACTATTCAGATATTCTTTCTTTTCAACAGTATCAAATACATATTGAAATTTTGATGGTGTAGTTTGTAAAATATCTGTTTTAATAATTGATTCTATAATATTATTTTCGTCTGGTATCACTACAGTACCTAAATTAGTTAAAGGAACATGAATTTCATTTTGAAAAATATCAAATGAAGTTGATGTTAACGAAAGCATCGTACGGTTTTTTATATCATTTTCCCTTACAATTGTATTTTCATTATTTAGAAGTGTAAAATTGGCTAAGTTATCAAAACTAATTTTCACCCCCTTAGGATTCCCAGTCGACCCAGAAGTATAAATATATGTACAAATGCTATTTGGATCTACTTTTACATTTTTATATGTCTTGTCTATTAAATTTTTTGATTCAAGAATCTTAATAATATCCATCATAGATAACACACATAATGGATTCAAATCACTTAGAATTTTTTTTGACCTATCATTAGGAACAGAAGGATCCAATATAAAGCACGCTGCTCCTATTAGCCAACATCCATACATAGCAATGATTAAATCAATCGATTTTTTCATGCCCAATACTATGACTTTATTTTCTAATTTTTCTCCATATTTCCATTGAATGTAGGTAGCGATTTTTTGAGATTTCTTTAACAATTCAGCATATGTTACTTTATTTTCCTTCTCCACTACTGCAATTTTCTCAGGATATTTATTAGCTAGAATTTGGAATCTATCGACTGGCAACATAATTGATTTATTATTTATAACATCTTGTTGATTCTCTTTAAAGAAGAAAGAATCAGTGATTTCACCTTCTTCTGAATTTAGTAGTATGTCTAGACATTCTACATATAATTTAATTAAATGATTAACAAAATTACTAGAAAACTCGTTAGTACTGTAATTTAGTGTAATATCAATGCTATCTTTATAAGTACTAATAACAAAGTGTAGAGGAAATTCATTTTCCTCTTTTTCATATTTTTGTTCTAAAAAATAACCTGTAGTTTTCTCAGAATAATTATTATTAACTACTAAAGAACCAAAATTATTAGTAGGAGAAACTTTTACAATGTCTGAAAATGAACAAAACTGATGAATATTATCATTTAAGCATTCACTATTAAAAGTAACTACTGATTCTTTTATTTTACTTTCATAGTTAACATTGAAAATTACAGGAACAATATTAACAAAGTTTCCTATTTCATTATCTACACTATCTAGTCCCCAACTTCTTCCTGATGTCGCTCTTGCAAATAAGATATTCTTTGATAATGAAAGTCTAGACTGAGTAATTCCCCAAAGATATTCTAAAATATTATTAAGTGTTACATTCCAAGAACTTGACAATTGCTTCAATTTATCAAACTGAGTTCCTTTAAGATTTATGCTTTGATGTAACCATTCACTTCTTTCCGATTTTTCTGAAAACACATCAGATAAATGATAGTCACTTTCAATTTTACTAACCTTTTCATTCCAATAATCTTGGTTTTCTTTTTTGACACTATTATAAAAATCTGAATAGACACTAAAAATATTATCAGCCAACTTAATATTTAATATTTCGTTACTATATAATTTCATAAATGATAATATTAAATTATCAAAACTTTTTCCATCAACTAATAAATGGTTAGTTGTTAAACATAAATAATAATCTGCATTATTCTTTATAATATCCATTCGAACAGCCGATTCTGTTTGAATATCAAATTTTTTTAAATGTCTTTGCTTACAAGTTTTCTTTAATTCTTCAGAATTATCGACTGTAAAAAAATTTATTTTATTTTTAATACTCTTTAATGTCACAGCAACAGGCTGTTTTACATCTTTATAGATAATTACTGTTCTCAGAGCACTGTACATATGTGTTAGCTTATCTAAGATACTTTGACATTTTTCGGTATCTAAAGGAATTTTTGATTTATATAGTCTTTGAACAGAATATTTAGGATGGTATTCATTACTTAAAATTTGAAACAGTATTCCTTCTTGAGCAGCAGTTAATTTATTAATTCTTTCAACATTATTTTTTTCCATATTTTTCCCCTACAGCTTTTAATTAAATTTATCTAGAATATTAGAAAAATCATCAAAATCAATACCTTCATCAACTTCAATTTTCACTTCATTAACTTCAGTATTTTCTAATTTTAGTGTTTCAGAAATAATTTCATCGACAATTTTCTTTAAAACTTTTTGTGAATAAAATCTTTGTTGAGCTTCAATAGAAATGGTAACATCTCCATTTAAAATCATTACATCAATTTTCATTGGATGCATATTAATAAAGTTAATTTCATTTTTTTCATATTTGAAGAAATCTTTTACATATTGAATATTATTGTCTTCTGTTATTTCTCCAAAAAAATTAAATAGAAAATGTGGCATGATAAAATTCAAGTTGTCAAATGAAAGCCCATAACCGATTCCATCGTTCGGTATTGATTTAATTTGCTGATGTATTTTAAATAATCCCTCTTCTGTGGTACTTTCTTTAGTTAATATTAAAGGGTAAAAGCTAGTAAACCAACCAACGGTGTTTTCTATCCTTAATTTCCCTGAAAAATCATGTCTTCCATGACTCTCAACTAATAATGGAACTTTTTCAATGTTTTTATTTTTTTGTAAAGCTTTCTTTAAAAGGAGTAAAATCAGATCTAAAATAGTATATTGGCTACCATCGATTATTTTCTTCAATGAAGAGATTGAAGAAATTTTTTGTGTTATATTTACAACAGGTTCGGCTACTTCGGTGATAGTAAGTTGGTTCAAATTTTTATTCAATTCAAAAAATTCCTCATTTAAATTTTTCCAATACTTAAATTCTGAAGAATTTACAAAATCTTTTTTATATGATTCTAAAAAGTAACTCCAAGATCTAAAAGAAGTCCCAACAGTTTTATGATCTTCATAATCAGAATTAATCAAAATATTTTTTCCTAATTGATCAAAATCATCAAAAATATTTTTCCAAGAAATTTCATCAATAATTAAATGATGTGCAATAAATAGAAGTAAACATTTATTAGACATTTCAAATACGACTACTTTAAATAATTGTTCATTGCTATGAAATTCTAACTTTCCATCAGTTAACAGTTTATCTAGCTCTTTTTTCCAATCCAACTCTTGATCTGACCTACGATCTATAATTTCTAAATTTGAGAAAGGGCTATTTTCAATAGTTAGAGTGCCATTCTTTAAAAAGATTGCTGTTAGCTCAGGATGAATTCTTGCTAAATTAAATAGTACCTTTTTGATTTGACCAACATTTAAATTTTCTTCAGTTTTTGACCGAATCTGATTAAAATGTCCTGGATGTTGCATTTGATATTTTTTAAATAATTTTATAATAGGAGTATTAATGACACTACCATATGGTGTAATATCATCTTCAAATTCTGAAGTATCTTCAACAATATTTTGACAAAGGTCAATAATTTTATTACTTGTCAATATTTGTTTTATTGTACAGTTAAATCCATTTTTTCGTAAAATTGATACAGCACGTATTGCCTTCATAGAGTCACCACCTAAAGAAATATAATTTTTATTCAAATCAATATCTTGTTTCCCTAGAGACAACGCTAAAGAATTATAAATAGCCTTTTGCTTTTCATCTAGTTTATCAGTGTAATTTTGTAAATATTTTAATTTACTATTCGATAACTCAAGCAATTTCTTCTTATCAAGTTTTCCATTTAATGTTATAGGAAACTTATCTAACTGATAGTACTCATGGGGCACCATATACTTAGGGAGCTTTGTTTGCAAATAATTTCTTATAGATTCTTCTTCTATTTTTTCTTTTGAAATAAAATATACTTTTAATGTGTTTACCACTTCTTTAGTATAAATAATTCTAACATCATCAATACTGTCGAATTTTTTTAAATGAAATAGGATTTCATTTAAATCAACTCTATAACCATTAATCTTTATTTGATCATCCTTTCTTCCTACATAATATATTAATCCATTTTTAACATATCCAAAATCCCCTGTTCTATAAGCTCTCCCTGTTCCGAACGGGTTATTTAAAAAGGCTTCAGCATTTTTGGCTGGGTTATTCAAATAACCTTTAGCTAAACCTACTCCTAAAATAAATATTTCTCCCTTTTTACCTTCATCACAAATCTTTAAAGTTTTGGGATCAGCTATTACTACTTGCATATTTTTAATCGGTACGCCAATTGGTATTTGAGATTCTTCACCAGATACTTTATAGTGAGTAACGTCTATACTAGCTTCAGTTGGTCCATACAGATTTACTAAGGTTCCCTTACTTAATTTGTAAAATCTAGAGGAATATTCTGGAAGCAATGGTTCACCACTTGAAAAAATCCATTTTAAATTAGATGAATCTTCAATACTATTATCTTCCAAATAATTCAAATATTCTGATAACATAGTTGGTACAAAATGGGTAACTGTAATTTTTTCCTCAATAATTTTTCGATAAATTTTTTCAGGATTTCCTTGTTCGCCATCTTCTAATAATACACATGATGCACCAGTAAAGAACCACCAGAAAAGTTCCCATACTGACACATCAAAAATATAATTTGTCTTTTGAAGTATCCTATCATTATTATTAATTGGATATTCTTCTTGCATCCATGAAATCCTGTTTATACAGCCTAAATTCGTATTCACAACTCCCTTAGGTACACCAGTAGTACCTGAAGTATATATACAGTAAAGAGGATCATCACCGTTTATAAGAGGAATACTAACTTTTGAATTTAATTCTCTTTTAAAAAAATCATCATTAGCAACTAGCGTAAAAATTGTATTGTTTAAATTAATGTCTCCATCTACAATTACTATTTTAGAATCTGTATCTTTTAATATATAATCTGTTCTTTCTTCTGGAAATTCTCGTGAAATTGGAACATACACAGCACCTACTTTAAGAATTCCTAAAATCGCAAATAACATTTTTTCTGATCTATGCATAATAACAGAAATAAAATCGCCTTTTACTACATTATTTCGTAAAAGTTCATCAGCTACTTTATCAGAATTTTTATCAATCTCATCATAACTATAATTAGAAAAATCCGTAACTAATCCTACATTGTTTGGAGATTCCATAACTTGCTTTTTAAAAATTTCAATAATACTATTTGCTCTTTTCATTTTAAAGTCTCCTCTATAAATTCTGTTATGCTATCAACAATTGGTTTAACATTGTCAAAAATAAAAAAATGATTTCCCTGAAAATTATGAATTTTAAAATTTGAATTCGTAAGCTTTTCCCAGAAACTTACTTTTTCTTCAGAAAAATTCTTATCTTCATTGCCACTAAAAGCAAGAATGGGAATGTTTATTAATTCAGAACTTGCTCTAATACTATCAAATATTTGATAGTCATTTTTAATAATTTCCCCAAAAAATTCCACAGCTTCTGGATTATTTAAAATTTCTAGAGGAATTCCTCCTAGTTTCATTATATTCTCAATAAAGTTCTTGTTAGAATAGTATTTTGAGGATCCCCTACTTTCTTTCATATCAGGTGGGTACATTCCAGAAACTATCATTCCTTGTACTCTATTTTTTGATTTATTAAAATCTTTAACAACTTCATATGTAATTAATGCACCTAAACTATGTCCAAAAATAAATAAAGTATCATTGTCACTAATATTTGATTGTATGTAATTTACACAATCTTCTCTCACTTTATCAATGTTATCCATTAATTCTTCAGTAACTCGTTTACCATGCCCAGGATAATCATAAAGAATACAATCAATATTATTATTTTTCAGTCGCTTAGAAATATCAGCATATCCCCACGAATTTCCTCCCGCATAAGGTATCATAACTAACTTAATCACATAAGCCTCCTCATTTTTCTTTGTAAATTAAAGCAATTTTTCAAACTCTTTATCTTCGTAAATAAATAATTGACAGCTAGGATTTCCACTTAAAATATTAGCTGAAATCCAATATTCCTGAATATTGACACTTATAGAATTTAAATTTAACTTAGATGTATTAACATTAAATAAATCATCAATTAAACCAGTTCCTTTCATCTTCAAATAAGACTCCTTCAATGTCCAAATTCTTGTTGCTTCACTTTTAGCATTACAACTTTCTGAACATACTTTTTCCATTTCTTCTGTACTTAAAAACATATCTTTTATAGATAGGTCCATATTTTTAACAGTCTCTACATCAATACCAACTTTTGAATTTGATACAGCAACAACCACACATCCATTCGTATGGGAAATATTAAAATATAACTTTCTCAATCCCTGTTTTATTTTAAAGTACGGTTTTCCATAATGTGTATAAGAAAATTCTGGAATTTTCTTAATATTCAGACTATTTTTTATAATATGCTCTAGAAGTCTATAACCTATAATCGAATTAATGCAATCATTATAAGCATATTTCAGCGCTTCTTTCTGTCTATCATATGGAAGTGAATATAAAGCTTTTTCTACATTTTTGGTATTATAGTCAATATTTTTAACTACACCTAAAATAAATACACTAGCATCCAATGGTATCATAAACCTCATAATCTCCCTATCATCTAAATGTTGATTTTTATTTTCAAACATTTTACATCTTTTTTTCAATTTTTGCAAGGTTTTTCTAGTATGAAGCACCCATGTTTCTCTGATTACCCCTATTTTTTTAAAAGATAAATTGCAAGAATAAGTGCAACATTTTTACCACTTATTTGAAAGTACCTCGAAGGGTGTTCTGTAACCTAAACATTTGCGTGGTAGATGGTTGATATGAAACAGTGCTGAGAACAAGTCTTCATCACTAAAGCTTGTTAAATCAGCCTTCTTAGGGGAATATTCTCTGAGTAAACCATTGGAGGTTTCGTTATTTCCCCTTTGCCAAGAAGCATAGGTATCCTCAAAGTAAAAATCAATACCAAGATCTTCTATCAAAGGGTAACAAGAGAATTCCTTTCCTCGGTCTGAGGTAAAGGATTTTAGAAAGTCTTTTAGAAAAAGTTGATAGAGCTACTAAATTGCTGAGAACATGGATTTTTTTGCCGTTCGATTAGGAATTTTAAAGGCAAGTAAATCGTGTCTTTCGTTCGACAAAAATGGCTAAGCAGCCTTTACTATTCCCCCGAGAAGAAATGACAGTATCTAACTCCAAGTGACCTACAATCTCTCTTTTTTGGATAACTTTAGGACGTTCGGAGACGGAGGGTTCAATCGTAAATTTTCCTTGTGCTTCCTGGGGCTGTCAACTTTTTTTCTTACGTCTCAAAACAGATAAATCACAGCTAATAATGCATTTATAAAGCCAATTATAGATTTTTTTGAAAGCCACCATAGGCTTGCTTTTGTTCCAAACGATAGCGACTAGAAATTTATTCAGGAGACCAAAAAGCCTGTAACTGCCTTCCAATGTCTTGTTTGATATCTGGTGTACAACTGACTTTTCTGCATTTTCGTCTTACGGGTTGATAATAATGTAGTTGAGCCATTTCGGCTGAATAATTGCCTTAGCAGCGCTTGAGTTCTATGGAAATAGTTTCTATTAACACCCATTTAATTGGCTATATAACTTGATTCCAGACCTTATTCTAGGTAAGTCTCTATCTTAATGCGTTCAGTTATGGTAATATCTCATAGATTCCTCTCGTGTTATCATTAGTGTGGTTACTTATATATTAAACAATTGAAGATGCTATGAGTTTTTGTTACACTTTATTTTACAATTTATCAAATTAACTAGCCCCGTGGGTATACATAGTTTCTTCCATCAAATATCGACCATACCAAATTTTTTGAACAGCATTATTAACAGACTAGTTTTTTTATAATACTCAAATTGTCAAATTAAGCTAGACATTTTATGTAACTCATAAAAACTTGATAAGGTGTTTGATAGTTTAGTGATTGCCTATGAATGTTATTTCGTCTATCAGCTATAGTTTATAATACTTTTTAAGACAAGCCATTAAAATCCATTTGTTTAGGTAGTCCATGACGTCTTAATAATCCATTTGAGTGTTCATTTAATCCACGTTGATCAGGGCAACCTGGATCCGCAAAGAAAATATCAATATTGTGTTGATTAGAAATCGTCTTCCAATTAGAGAACTCTTTCCCACAATCAAAGGTCATTGATTTAAAGAGATGTTTTGGAAATATTGAGAGCCATCTAGTCAGTGCTTGTTCAATATCACCAGCTTTTCGCCCCTTGGTTCGAAGCGTGATAATAGCTTTAGACTGCTTCTCTACCAAGGTGATAACAGCACTTTTGTAGTTTGTATCACCTTCAAGATGACCAAACTCACTGTCAAATTCTGGATAGACTTTCGAACGCTCACGAATATCCCGACGAAAAGCTAGCTTGCAACGTTTTTCGGTCTTACCATTTGGTTTGCACTTTCCCTTCCAGAGTAGGTCGTGAACAAGAATATGAGGCAAACTACTCTCATTTAATGGAGTTATATCAGACAAAAAATTTTGAGCATCAAGAGTTTTTATTTGGCTACATCAGAGTTCGTTACAACTACGCTCACTACCTAGTGTCAAAGGAAAAATATAACGAAGCCATCCAAGAAGCTCTTGAGACGATTGAACTCTGTAAACAAAGACAGACAAGCTACCAACTGGCTCCCCTACTTATTCTTGTAGGAAATGCTGGAGCCAAATTTCTAGACAAAGAACAAGTCAAAAATTATTATATAGAAGCAAGAGAGTTATGTAAGATTTATAACAATCCTTTAATGTTGATGAAGATAGAAAATTATTTGAAGGAATTAGATACTGTATAGTTAATCTTGACATTATAGTTTTTCTGAAACGTTAAATAACCTGTAAGGCTGATAGTGATATTAATACTATCAGCCTTATAATTTTTCCATGGTATCTCCAATAACTATACTGATTTTGTTTCCCGTTCTAATTTGGTAACATTTTGATTTCTTGTATTATCAAGTATATTGATAAAATTCTCTAATCTCCTAACCTTATATTCGTAATCATCTATCCATTTAGTCATAAATCTTTGATTTTCTTCGATTTCTTTCTCCACCTGCTCCAGTTTGATAGTTGAAGTCAGGTTCATCTTGGCAAAGAGATTGAAAAGAAAAATGATAAATAAGAGTAAACGATAAGATAAAACCATTGAGCAGTTGAATTTATCCAACAAATCAATAAAAAAACTAGTAAGGAAATAAGTGAATAAATATAAGGAGATATTTGCTCAAAATGATGATTTTTTTGTATCGTATGTGATAACTAAATCTACGACTGATGCAATAAAAATTATCATAATTCCAAATATGTTTTATAAAAGATACACATTTTATATAATGGTTGTCTGGGTTCCTATTTTTGAAAACATATCCCTTCTTCTTTTGAAATTTTCTTACTCAAACGATTGATAAACTTATTCACTTTAAATACGATATTCTCATATCTATTGCTCTCTAATTCTATCTGGATACCTAACTCATTCAATTCCTTCTCAACAACATCAATGCCAATTTTATCAGTTATATTCAATTTTGAAAGATTCAATTTCATTTTTTGCTTATTTTCAACTGAAGCCAGTAAATATTCTGCTACTTGATTTAAGGTTGTCACTCGTTCTTGTAAAGCATTGATTCTCAATTCTGAAGCTGCCAATTCATGAATTAAATCATCTTTAATTGTAATATAAGAGTGCTTATCCATATCCAGCTCAAGTAAAGTATACACTTCCTCAATCTTCTCTTTAATCATATCGACTGTCGTTTTTCTGCGGAATGGAATCGTTTGATTTTCAGAGCTGAACTGTCTAATCAAGGTTCGACCTTTCATGTAGCGATTCTTCTCAGGATCGTCTTTATGATAGACATAGTAGGAGCTAGTTTCTCTAATAAAAACTTTCACCTTCTCCTCTTCAATATCAAGCTGCATATTCGGCACAAAGATAAGCCCCTCCTGACGAATACCAAACTTGACCTTGATGTAAATACCATCATCTACTACTTTTTCAATTTGATTGAGTGACAACTCTACCTCAAACTCATGAACGGCATCTCTGTTGCTCTTGAACTCTTGATAGGATTCCCAGAACTTCTCATCTCTTGGGAGTTCTTTTTCTTTGGAAAATTTTTCTTTTTGATAAAATTGAACCAAATCCTCAATTTCTGGATTTTGCCAATCTTTTCTACTCTCAAAATAATCTTGGAAAAATTCTAGACCATAAAGATTTTTCTGGTCTAGTTCTGTCTCTTTTACCTCCACTCCTGCCAACTGGAAATACACATGCTTTTGTTTGGGAATGATAGTTAGATCAAAAAGTTTCGCAGTTTCAATCAAGTCATCTATATTCTCAGCCTTTGATAAGAGAAATTCCATGAGTTCTTCCATTTCCCTTTTGGCAAAGTAATTCTTAAAAAATTCTTCTGTATAAGGTTGCTTGCGATTGAGTTTATTGCCACGCACCACCTGTTTCATGGATGAGTCCGTCATAAAAAAGGTCGCATGCTTGTGACTAAAATCCATTTCTACATGTAGTAGTGGAGCATTCTTTTTGAAATCCTCAAAGTCTCTAGAATGTTCCATCAAAAAATAGAGTCGCTGCTTGAGTTCATACTTGTGATTGGTCTTGCGATAAACTTCATACTGCTGGTGAGAATAGCGATTCTCTATAATTTTCGCCCCTGCAATTTTAGAAAATCTATCTGAAATCATTCGAAGATTTCGCTCCACTTTATAATCCCACTTAAGTTTTTTGTCAGAATTGCTGTCAACCGAGTTTATAATGATGTGATTATGCAGATGGTCTTTATCAACGTGGGTCGCAACGATAAAGCGAAACTTTCCACTAGTCACTTCTTTCATGGTCTCATAACCAATCTGATTGATTTGTTCAGGAGTGAGATTGTCCTCTGGCGAAAAGGACTGAATAATATGGTGAGCATGGATTTGTCGTTGTTTCTCCTCCAGCCTATCGTGTCGAAAATCGTAAAGCGTGTCATTGTTGATAAAATTTTCATGATACATCTGCACCATTTCCTCATAGCTAGGAAAGTCCAGAAAATTCCTCATATCATAATCCGACACTAAGGTAAGATTTTTTGTTTTATCAGGATTGAGAATATACTTGATGAGCTTTCTGCGATAACTCTTTCCATGAATGGCAAAATGCTTAGTGATGACCATGGAACTCCCTCAGCTTTTGAGCTTGTATTGTAAATTCTTTCTCAACTTCTTTTATCAATTCAGCGATTCCCTTTTTCAACTCTTGCAATTCTTCGCTAGAAATCAACTGAGATTGGTTCACACTTCGAGCAATCTGATTGATGTTATTGCCAATCCTCTTCAACTCAAACGCTAAGTCTTGGTAGCCATTTGTATCAATGGTGATGAAATTCATTCCAGGGTCAAGTAGGGTGCGTCTCGCATATTCAGAAAAAGATTGGCAGCTACTTTGGTCTATATTTCTATTTAGTTGGTTCAACTCAATATCAGATAAAAACACTTTCTTGAGATTGATTCGGTAACGATGTTCCATGTGTCTACCTCATATATTTGTCTTGGAAGTCTTGACTGAGAGGAATGGAGTTGCCAACTTCTTTAATCAATTCCTGTACGCAGGTTAAGAGAATAGATACATGTTCCTGGGTGACTTGACGTTCTGACTGGATCGAAATTAAAATCTCATGAACATCACGGCTGATTTGTTCTAGTTTTTGAGATTGCCAAAGGGTGAACCATATCTCTATCTGTTTTTGTAAATCAGAGGAGAGTAAACTTTTACGGAGAAAATCTGAAAAATTAGTATCTCCCTGCTCTCTCATCAAAGCTAAAATTTGCTTTTCCTCTTCATCTGTTAGGCGAAATTGTTTTCGAATATCACGCACGTCTCGTTTCATACTACTACTTCCTTTCCAAAATACCTGTACTGACAATGTCTGCTACCGTACAATGTCAGTACACTTTTACACCAACTGATTTTCATTCTTGTAAGGCTTTGCGAGCTCAGATATTGTGTCCACAATATCCCAAAAATCATATCGCCAGCTGACTAAAACCTTCCAGTTTTGACAGCTAACGATAAGATAACTTGGTGGCTCCGCCCCCAAACCCCCAGAGAAAAATCTTAGTTGGATTTTTTAAAGTTGAAAAAAGTATACCAAAGGGAATTTGGAAAAGTTATCACAGGAGAATAAGAGGATGAAAAAAGAGCCTTTCGACTCTTAAAAAGTTGAACTTATCCAAATAGCAGAATTATCTACAAGGAGTGTTTATTACATCCTCTTAGCTATATTGAACTCATCTAATCGTTCTCTTTTGTCTTTTGCATTCTGAATATATCGACTATAATCTTCTTTGAAATCGTTCAAACTCACTAAAGAAATATAAGAATCGTGCTCATCATCATAAAGATCATTACATGGATTTTTCTTATAAACCGACTTAATATTTAGCATGTTCTTTCTAGCTAAATTATCAAAATATTTCAAAGACCTACACGACTTAGTCTGCTGACAATGTTGACAATAATGAGTACTATCATATAGTATCTTATCTCTAGCTTCATCAGTATAAACAGCTATCACACCATTTGTTCTGTTATTTTTTCTATCCTCTAAAGAATACCTTAGTTCATCATAAAGCCAATCATCATAATTTCCAATCCAATTCTTTCTATAAGAAACAGCCTCTGGAGTTAATAATACAATTGTAACCGATGTATCCTTTAACTTCTCATATAGATATTCCTGAATAATGTTCTCACTCATTTGACCTCTATCAACATCTTCTGATCTATTAATTACCTCAGTAGATTCATCAAATAAATCAACTAGTTCATCTTTAATCTCTTTTCCATCACTAAAACGGAACGAAATAAATATTTTGGTTGCCATTATCGTACCTCATTGACAATTTTATCAATCGTGGAAAAAACTTTAGTGAAATCCTTTTCAGTCTCCAAAGTTTCCCAGTAATTATCTAAATAACTATATTCTCCTGATTGTTTCATCTCATCAAAAATTTCTTTTGCAGCAAATCCAGTAGAGGCAATCGGAATGATTATTTTTCCTTTTTCTTTAGCTATTTGAAATTCCTCCATCATACCTGAAGCAAGCTCTACCTTACCATCAACTAGCTTGTTACCAAATAAAAATATACACACCCCTGACTCACTAATCATTTGTTCACGGTTCTCGGTCCAACGTTCTTTTAACGGTTTCTCTCCGTTGTCATTTTGTGGAAAAGGAAACAAACCAAGGTGCTCACTTACATGTCTATATTTAGTTTTATAAATTTGATCTAGCGCACCGTTAATAATATTACTTCCTATACCAAGTCCAAATCCTGATATTATTTTATAATCTTTTGAAACAAGAAAACTCGATAAATCATAGCAGTATTGATTTACTTTTTCTTTACTCCACTTTTTACTATAGTCTGATATACTACCAGAGATGAAGATTGTATTTTTAAAATATTCTCTTTCAATTTCTAGTAATAATTGGGGAATCTCAATATAATCATTTACCAAAACAGTCTCAATACCATATCGTTTTAAGTCTATTATTTTTAAATCTTGCTTTATTTTTGCATAGTCATACTCTTTTTTCGTTTTATAATCTTTTCTTAATACAGTTCTCTGAATACAATAATGTTCTCTTTTGTTATCTCCTAATAAAATATTCACCTTTCCTAAAATAGACTCTAGATTTGGATCTTCAAAACTGAACCCTACAAATAAGAACGTTTTTGAGACTAGGTCCCCACGCAAGGCTGTAACAAATAACGAATTTTTCTCACCATATCTTTCATAATCATCTTTTGAAATAACTGCATCTTGGGGAGATCTTATATCACCGTGCATTTTATATACAATAGCATCACTATCATAAATATTAATAGCCAAATCATCTACTTTTCTTTTTATATCACCCCTGCGATTATTTTTTTCCAATCCATTTTCTATGACCTCATCATAATTTGTTGTCCAATATGTAGAAATGGGAAGACGTGTTAATAGATTCATAACATCTGTTTCTGCATCTGAACTAGAAAACTGATTAATTATTTCTTGATTCACAGTACCACGATTTCCCATTTTAAAATTGATATAGTATTGCGCCACTCCAATTAAATCTGTTTCTTTATCAATGTCCAAATTTATTTCTTCTGAGAATGGTCTTACCAATTCTTTCCAATTAACAAAACCTGCATCAACTGATGTCCCCGCACCAGCAAATACTGCCGCATTCCCTTCTTGAATAACTTCAGTATATTTTTTAATAAATTGCTCTTTTTCCATATTAACTACTCCTATTTTTCCAATCATTAAATATAATAGATGATTGTTTATCAACTTCAATTGTAATGTTTTCAGAAAGATGTAGCTCTGGATAAATAGAATAAAATTTGGGAATAATTGTTCTATTTATTTTTTCTGAAAAATAGATACATATTTTCTTTCCAATTGCATCTGCATATCCCAATTCCCAAGCACACCACTGAGAATTAAGTGTCTTACTTGAAAAGTACAAAACAAATACATCCGATTGTTTTATACGCTCTTTGATAATATCGACTGTTGAAGTATTACACCATTCTCGTTTCAGATCGTATTTATCATTAACCCAGTCAATATATACGACTTGGCCATTTTTGTTTAGTTTTTTATAAAATGTTATTATTTTTTCTTCATCTTGAGAGTTATGTGAAAGAAAGATATCAAATTTTTTTATCTTTTCTAGATCATCAATGTATAACCTCTTCTTCAACTCTTCTGGTCCTTTCCTATTTGTTACTATTTCATTATCAATAAAATTTGTTTTTCCTTTCTTTTTTCTACTCAATCTAAACGGTAGAGATAAACTTTGAAAGTACGACTGAACTTCTTTTTTTAGCGATTGATTTCTTACATGACCATTTATTGCATAGAAAAAATTATGAACTTCCTTTGAATCATACTTCGAAAGTTCTCTAATGATTTCTAATCTTTCATGTAAATCATGTGTTTTAAAAAATCTTTTGCAATAATGTTCCAGATAAGAGGGATTTATTTCTTGGATATAATCTAATGATTTTTTTCTTTTTATAGTTTGCAGCTTTAATTTTGCTAAAGATTTTTTTCGAATTTCATCTGCCTGAGTTTTTCTCTCTTCAATACTCAAAATATTTTTTCTTACTCGCCTTCTTATATATTTAGATGTTTCAAGAATAAAATCATTAGTTTCTAAAGACATCCTTTTACTCTGAATTTTAACTAAATTTTTTTTAATAATACGTTTACCATACCAATAGTTTCTTTCTATTATCAGTCTAGAAATTTTATCAGGAAACATATAAATAAATTTTTTAACATAATCTTTGTTGGAAAATTTTGCTGGCATAGCTTCTATGGTCATATTATGGGCCAGTTTAAACTCTTTTTGTAATTTTATATAAAATTCATTATATTGTCTCATTACTTTGCCCATATAATCTGCAACCTCATAATAAATATTTACTGTTTTATAACTCCTCTACGGAAATTATTACAAATTCCCTTTTTTAATTTGGTACTCTTCTGCAACAAGAGAAGCTGTTTTATTATCGTACCTTTTACTATCGTAATAGAAAAAATAAGGAACCTGATAACCATACCACACGTTCAATCCTGTTTCCTTTTCCAATAATTTACAGAACTCCGTTGAATATTTCTTACAAAACATTGAAGTTATTATTTTAAATTGACCTTCAAATATTATTCCTCTATTTTGAAACTCTGTAACAATCTCTTCAAATTCTTTGTCTAATATATCTCTTAATTCCATAGTTTTCACCTATTCTTTCTATTTGATATTAACATAAAACATGACTAATTAAAATTTTCTCAATTTGTTTTCCCCAGTCTCAACATTTACTTCTTACCTTACTCCACTCACTAAACAGAAACTCTTTGAGCTTGATACAATGGATAATTGTCTTTCTAGTTCGCTTTTTCCATGGAGAAAGATAGCTATTGGATTTTGGCTCATTCACTTTCCTTTCGTCAGTGTGCAAACATTTCGACCTAAGGCACAGGCGAACTCATTCTCACTAGAATCATATAAACTCATTAAACTACCATTCACATTTCTGATGTTTTTAGTATGTACTCAATACCATCCAAGTAGCTCCTGTAACGCTCAAGCTCTTCAAAAGTACTCACTAGATAAATGTTGGTATTCACCATATCAGATAAGGCGCCACTCATTACAATCAAGTGATTGCTCTCATCATTAAAGACGAGGTTCTGGCTATCTTGATAACAATAGTGATGAGTTAGGAGATTTGTTCAACGTTTCTTAACAATCTCCATTTTTAAAGTCAGTTTATTATCTTCCCACTAGATTTAATATTTTTTCTTTCCCAACAATATTCACATACGATACATTGAACTTTTGGCAGATTGTGTCTATTAATTCTTTTGAAATTATACTTGTTCCCTTTTCATAACGGCTAAGGCTATTGGGTGAAATGTTATAATTCGGGCAAATTCTGGACATGTCAGGTCATGTGCCTTTCGTATGAATTTTATATTGTTTCCAATCATGGCATGCTTCTTTTACTCGATAATACTATTATAACATTTAGAAATTAAAAAACAGATTCTAAATCAATAGAACGTATAATTCTAAAATTAGAATTTTCAGTGATAATTCTATAAAATGTTGCTTTTCTAATAAATTTGTACTTATTTTCTTCAGACTATATAAATATCTCGTTGTTGTAAGTTTGTAATTGACTCAAAAGTATTAGATATAATTTCAAAACAGTGTTTTAGCTATAGCTGATCAATATCATAGTTTGCTATTGAATGATAAGTAAAAATTCATTATACAATTCAAGCTACTGAAGATGAATTTATGATATACTAGTGATAATAAATTGTTATCGGTAGGAGATGTTTTATGTATTACGGTCGCGATACTGAAATAGAAGAATTAAAACAGCATTTTAAATTTTCTAGTAATGATAAAAATAGTTTATATATTATTAATGGTTTAAGTGGTAGTGGTAAAACCGAGCTAATCAAAGAGGTTTGTCAACAAGTTTACAGCCATGATAAAGAAGCCTTTATTCTCTACATTGATGTTATAAATGATGGGTTTGAAAGTAATAAATTTTTTGAAAATCTACTAAAAGGAGCGTATGTCCCAACACAATTCAGAAGAAATCTATGCTTATCAATACCTCAAAAATATTCGTTTTCAAATTATTTAAGAAAACAAAAACTAACAAATCTAACTCTGAAACATAGTTTTAGGTTAATCAGATCGTTTATTGCATTCGATACAACTTACAAAAAAGTAATTGATTATCCTTGGGAAGAAGTTATTACTGAAATAAAGGAGGGAATATTTGAAAATGATTTATATTTAAGATATTTCAGTCATGTTTCAAAAAAAATCCGTCTTAATATTATTATTGATAATTATCAATTTTTATCTGAAGATATAAAAATAAAATTTGAAGATGACTTTAATACACTTCAAAGCGGAATCTCTTTAACAATTATAAACCGAACAAATGATAAGATAAAATCGATTGATAAACTAGATACATTGGACAATTATACTCCTACTGTATTAAATTTATCGTATCTTACTGAGGATGAGTGTAAATTACTAATAAGAAATAAAATTGCTTTACTTGATAATGTCAAATTGAATCAAATATGGAAGATAACACAAGGTAATTATAAAGATATTGAATTAATTATTAACAGACTTATTGATAATCCAAATTCAGAATTATTTAATATTTCTGATATATATGACAAACTTCCAGATATTCAAAAAAATATACTTATCATATCATCGATTTTTCCTGCTGGTATGAGAAAAGATATAGTTTTTAACTACATTAAATCTATATTAGACGAAAATACTGAAGTAGCTGATTCTCTAAAATCCCTTATTGATGCAGGTTTTATCTATATTAATGGAGATACAAATGATAAAATCAAAATTTCACACGAATCAATTGTAAATGGTATTTTAAATCACACAAATGCTTCTGATCTTCAATTAGTAACCAACAATCTAAAAATATATTTAGAGCAAACTATCCTATCTATAGGAGTTGGTGGCGAGTTAGCTTATTTAATTCACTGCTTAATAAATATATGTAATATTGAAGAGTTGCGGCAAAATGTAGAATATATCAAACAGTTACTTGAAATCGAATACAGGAAAAATTCATATTTTTACATTGTATCTTTGAGTAAGAAGATACTTCATTTAATAGAATTATTACCCGAAAAATACTTACATTATATATTGAACTCGTACCAGTGGATTTCTGATTTTAATGGAGGTTTAGCTATTTTAAACAGTCTTCAAAAAGATAATTATTCAAAAGATTTACAGCTATACTATCCTAGATTTCAAATTCAAAAATATGAATTTGAGGAGGCGCTAAAATCACTGGAAAAGTTAGAAAATTGCTCTGGAACATTACTCTACAAGCTAAATGCTTATGGTCATTTAGGTAAAGATCGAGAGGCAATTAAACTCCTTAATGAAAGCCTGAATTCTGTAGAAAAAGACGACTTCTATTATATTATTTTACGAAATTCTGCTCATTATTTCCCAACTAAAGAAGCTACCGAAAATCTCAAACTAGCATTGGACTACTTTCAACGTAATGAATATCAAATACCTGTTGCAACAGTATATAATAATTTAGGTGTTGTTAATATCTGGGACGGAGAATATGATATAGCTTTAGAGAATCTAAATAAGGCCACAAAAATACTAAAAAAATATGATTCAAATGAAATTTTTGAACCATATTGTAATAAATCAATTATTTTTTTGATGAATAAAAATTATCAACAATCTCTGAAGTATATAAATAAATCACTTCAAGAATGTCCTAAAGCTTTGACCTTAGATATTAGGATGCTCAAGTTAAACAAATTAATTATTGAATTGATTTCTGAAAGAATCTCTTTTACAGAATTTCAAAATTCACTAAGAAATTTTGAGGAAGAAATTCCACTCATAGACGATCCTTGGTATAAATTTCAAATAGTATACAATTTACAACAATTTGATGATATTCCTTTTGTTTGTGAAAAAACTTATATTGATGATTATCAAGACGGACTCACTAAATACTATCTGTTGATTCCTTACAAAAAATATAATTTCTGTATAGGTCTTTCTCCTAATTGGAGATATTAATTTGTTCATGGTACTTGCGAATGAGATCTAAATATATGGAATAATCATATTGTTTATATTTTAATAAATTAGCTACTAGTTTAGCTAATTTTTTAATATCATCATCAGTATAGGATAAGTTTGTAATTCCGATTGTTCCTAATCTTATTCCTGAAGTCGTCATTGGTCCGTGTGTATCATTTGGAATTTGATTTCGGTTAACTAATATTTTATGTTGAAAAAGTAGATTCTCTGCATCCTTACCACTCAAGTTTAGATTCAGTAGATTAACTAAAATTATATGAGTCTTTGAGTTTTTATAAACAACATCAACCCCTTCTTTACTTAATTGTTTTATAAACAATAAAGTATTTTTTATAACCTGTTGTGCATAATCTTGAATATCTATTGATAATAATTTGATTAAACAGATACATTTCGCAAATAATGCATTTTGTGTAGGACCTCCCTGTGTTCTAGGAAAAATTGAATTAGTTATTTTTTCTTCAAATATAGAACGATACATTAGTACTCCTCCTTGAGGCCCACGTAAGCATTTATCCATTGTAAAAGTAACGAAATCCACATATGGAAAAATCGACTTATGTAGCTTTGCCATAATATATAAAACACTATGGCAAATATCCGCTAAAATAAGGGTATTGGGGCTAACCTCTTTTATAATTTCATAAATTTGTTGATAATTAAATTCATTTCCATACGATGAAGCACCAATAATAATCAATTTAGGTTTATATTTATCTAATAATTCCTTTAATTCGATATAATCAATATTTAAATCATGATCTAAGTGATAATATTTTACAGTACCTTTGCCTGTATAAGTGTGTGAAATATGTCCTCCGTCTTTTGGAGATAACGATAAAATATAATCGTCACTTTCTAAAACACAATTATAGACTATTTGGTTAGCCTGAGTTCCTGAATGTGGTTGCACATTAACTCTATAATCACCAGGATTTAAATCAAAAAGTTGAAGACACAATTCTTCTGAATATATTTCAATATTATCCAATGAAGTACAATGAGGAAAAAAGCGTTTTTCAACAGCTCCCTCTGTTGGCAGAGTAGCGAGAGGGAAACTTTGAATCTCTAATACTTCGGTGAATGGATAGCTAATACATGCAGCAAGATTTATTACGCTATTCTGTTCTTGGTTATATGAATCAAGAATTTTATTTAACTTCTGATAGATTTCACCTTCAAATTTATTAATTTTATACACTGACTTCTCCTACCGATAACAATTTATTATCACTATACAAAGCACTCAAATAGGTTTATAATAGCATGATTATTGATAAAGGAGATTTTTATGGATTATAAGCTTATTTCTACTTACTTAGATTATTGCAAAACTCATAAGCGTTTGAGTTCACACACGATTCGAGCTTATAAGAATGATCTTATGCAATTTTATAATTCAAACTATGATAATGTCGAATCCTATATCGAAGAGTTGACACAATCTAACATAAAAACGAATACATTAAGAAGAAAAATTGCTTGTATAAAGGTGTTTTATAACTATCTAAAATACCAGCACATAATTGAAGAGAATCCCTTCAATCAATTACGCTTTCAATTTAGAACTGAAAAAATATTGCCTAAAACGATTCCGTATGATATTCTGAAAAATATTTTTTCATATTTAGAGCAGAGAGTAGTTATATCTAAAACTGACTATCAAAAACAAAAAGCTGAAAGAAATCTACTAATTATTTCCCTATTACTTTCAACAGGTATCAGAATTTCTGAACTTTGTCACATTCATCTCAAAGATATTAATCTTTCCAATAAGACACTCCATATTATAGGAAAAGGTAAGAAAGAGCGTATCCTATTTTTAGGAGATCAAACAACCTTCAATTTATTAGAAACATATATAAATAAAAACGGAAAGGAATCTAATGATTTCCTATTCCCAGGAAAACATTCGCCTAAACCATTGTCAGAGCAAAGTGTACGTTTAATTTTAAAGAGAATCGTTGAACAAAATAGCTTATCTAAAACTATTACACCACATATGTTTAGACATAGCTTTGCAACAATGCTTCTAGATAGTGATGTAGATATTCGATATATTCAACAAATTCTTGGAC